>JAFPRD010000154.1:0-5313 GCA_017401005.1 Lachnospiraceae bacterium | reverse complement strand
GTCCAAGTGGAATTCCTGTCCTCTTTCCTTAACGTATTCGTTCCAGGACTGCTTCTCCGCAAGGGGGATCTTGTCGTTTAAAACAACCTCCGCCTGGAAGGTGGAGTAAAGGGAAGATGAAACCCAGTAAACATCGTAAAGTCCGTCGATATCTGACTGGTTAACCTTCTCGGTATTCTCTCTCGCAACAACCTCGAGCTTATGGTAATCGCTCATATCCGTAAGAATCTGGCCTCCGGCGATCTTGACGATATAGCGGTTTGCACCGGTAAGTCTTGTGGGGTCGTTGGCGTCTGTAATAGGTGTCTCGAAGGTCTGAACATCGACTATCTTTGAAAGCTCGTCAACAAGTCTTGTTCTCTGGTCTCTAAGCTCATTGGCCTTTTGGCCGGTAAGCTCGATGGTGTTTATCTGTTTATTTAATGAAGCGATCTCGCTTGCGTAGGAGTTAATCTGGTCAATCTGGAGCTTGATCTCAGAGTTTATATCCTTCTGCATCGCCTGAAGGTTACCGTATACTCCGTTGAAGTAGTCCGTAAGCTGGCCCGCATATCCTACAAGCTGGCTCTTTGTTGATGTATCGGCGGGATTCTTTAAAAGCTCCTGGATACCACTTATCGCGAACTGGTCGAATACCTGTGAGAAGCCTGCGTTGCTTCCGGAATCGTAGAAGTAGCCTTCCATCTCTTCCATATAGTAGGACTTCATATTGTACTCGCCAACCTTGCAGTTGTTGTCCCAGTACTTTGAATCGTAGAATTCGTCTCTGATCCTCTCTACGGCGAGGGTATCAACACCGGCACCGGCGCATCCGTATGTAGCGAAGGTTCTGATAGCCTGTGCAGCCTGAGTCTGGACTTCCTGGCGGCTGTAACCTTTGGTTTGTACATTCGAGATGTTGTTTGCGGTTGTATTAAGGGACGCATTGCTGGCAAGCAGTCCTGAATATGAAATATTAAGTCCGAAAAAAGTTGAAGACATATGCGCTCCTTTCCGGTTAATGTAAGCTTATTGCTTCATTTAATAGTTTTAGTTTTTGATCCCGTCTTATTAAGCGAGGGATGTGAGGAGATGCTCTAGCATCTCGTCAACTACGTTTATGAATCTGCTGGATGCGTTATAAGCGCTCTGGAACTTTATCATATATGAAAGCTCTTCGTCGCTTGATACGGCATGTATCTGGTCTCTTGCGCTCTCCGCAGCGGCTACGGTGTTTTCCTGGTTTGTGAAGATCTCGTTGTAAACGAAGGATGAGTTTGCAACCTGGCTTACAAGGTCATCGTAGTAACCGAGGATGCTTACCTGCTTAAGTACGTTGGGGTTAAGGGTGTATTTTTCCTGAGTAAATACTGCCTTTAACTTCTCCATCGTAGCAAGGTCTTCCGAGCCGTCCTCAAGTCTGAATCCCAGCTTTGCGGGAGCCTGCATCAGCTCCTGATTTATCTGAGTATTTGAAAGGGAGTAGAGAGTGTAGATCATCTCGGGGTCTGTGCTCTCGTTTTTAAATACCCAGTAATCACCATCGGGTATCTCTACCTGATTTCCGGCATCGTCTATATACTTAACTCCGCTTAATGAAAGCTTTTCGTATCCGTCTCCGGCAACCTTTGTAAATATCTGGTAAGGGATTCCTTCCTCGTTTGTAAGGTAGCCCTGAGGATTTGCGGAATCTATAGGGATGATGCTTATATTTTTGTCTAAGGTAACTGCATTTCCGTCTTTATCCGACGCGGTTCCGACGCCTTCTGCGATGTTGTAATTCTTAACGCCTGCTGCCTCAGCGAGTACTCCGTTGATGGCGCTTATTGTGTTGTGGAAGAGCTGGTCGAACTCGGCCTGCACGTTCATCAGTACCGACTGGGAAACTCTGTCGTAGTTTCCGCCCTCGATATCCGCGTAGGAAGCTCTGTGGTCTCCTCTTGCAAGGAGCATCGCCTTTACTCCGCCGATATCGGTTCCAAGCTCGGAAGATATCTCTCTGTTTAAGTTAAATACAAGAGCGTTTTCTATATTAAAGGTCTTGGTAAGTACCTTTGAAACTCCGTTTTCGGTGGTCTCACTTTTAAGGACACCGTCCACAGTCATCAGCATTCCCTTACCGTTAGGGAACTCGTCGCTTCCGGGAACAGTGTTTGCGTTCTGAGGCCAGAAGGGTGTGTAGAATCCGGTAACGGAATCGGCGTTGAGACCTATCTGGTAACAGGTACTTCCCTTTACGAAATCCTCGCCTTCTATCTGTACGTATACGTTTCCGAAGGTGTCGGTATCGTAGGAGATGTCAACAAGCTTTGAAAGCTCATCAAGGATCTGGTTTCTCTGGTCCTTTAAGTCATTGGCATGCTCAATACCGCCCATCTCAATAGCCCTGATCTGGTCATTGAGGTCGAGGATCTTGAGACCGTAGTCATTGATCTTTTCAATCTGCTGTTTTACCTGGAGATTCAGATTATCCTGATAGCTCGATAAGCCGTCATATACGGCCTGAGCTCTGGAAAGAAACTCATTGGCTTCCTGCAAAAGAGTACTCTGGGTAACAGAGCTACAGGGATCCTTTGAGAGTTCCTGAACTGCAGTCCAAAGATCGGAAAGCTGTGTCTGAAAGGCTTCTCCGTTCATCTCTCCGAGCTGATCTTCAACCTCGAGCAGGGTATCTCTTGATACCTCGTAAAACATGCTTCTGCCCGACTCTTTTCTGAAGGTTCTGTCGAGGAAATAATCTCTGATCTGCTTTACATTGGAATATGAAACGCCAAGACCTGACTGCTGCGGAGAAACCGCGCTGGCCGTCTTGGAAATAGTCAAATATAATTTGTCGGACTGTTCTACCTGCTGACGCGTGTAACCGTCCGTATCTGCATTGGTCAAGTTATGCGCTACTGTGTTGAGCGCGTTATGGCTTGTCTGCAATCCGGAGGTACCCACATATAAGCTGCTCCATAAGGACATGTGTTAACCCTCCATATTGTGTTGTTCCGGAATCACTGTTTTGCATCGAAACCTTTTCTCGAAACTCCCATCGTATCCCCTGTGTTGTAGGCGCCGCGGGAGTAGTTTGCGGTTTCCGGAGCCTGTTTCATAGCCTGTAAGAGGCTAAGCTCGAACTCTACCATCTCGATGGAGTTCTTTAAAAGCTCGCTGTTTTGCTTATTGACCTGCTGCACAGCAAGGGCTGATGCCTTTATTCTGTCGATTGCTGCGGCAAGTGCTTTTTGTTCTTCCGGTCTGGATGATAAAACATCCACCAATTTGGTAAGCTTTAAGGTGTTAACATCCATGTTCAACACATTAGCCATATCTTTTGTAACCTCGATTCTTTTTTTCTCGAGGTTCAAGATCTTGTCTGTCTTAGTCTGCTCCTCTTCCGTGAGTTGCGAGAGGGCTTCCAGATCTCCCTTGACTATAATAGCTGTCTTTTTGCGGGATGTCTCCAGAAGCCCATCGTAAGAATCCGATTCCTTGTTTAGTATATCGATCAAGTTTTCCATCAAACTTGCCATTGGTTATAACTCCTATACAAGGCCCTGCTGAAATTTTGCAAGTAGCTTATCTGCAAAGCTTTCAGTGCTCACGTTGTAGGTGCCGCTCTGAACCTGCTGCTTGATATCAGCTGTCAGATCCTCTCTGATGTCAGGTGTATTTGCAAGAGCTGCTTTAGCTACCTGTAAATCTTTTCCGAAGCTGCTTATTGAAATCTGATCCGAAGGACGGACTGCAGCACCGGGCTTTTGTACCTGACGGGCTTTCTGTGTCTGGTATACACTTTGTACCTGGTTGTAAGCTTCTATTCGCATAAGGATGCCTCCCTCCATTACTATAGGACTTTGTCCTTTTTCTAGGCCGTTTTCTCAGCCGTATTTATCTTTACAGTATGTTTATCGGAGTAAATGTAAATTTCTTAAGGGCTTTTTTTGATTTTTTTGGAGAAAAGGCTTACATGCCTTCAAAAAACTTCCAAATATTTGCAAAAATGCCGAACCCTGCCTTTGCAAGGTCCGGCATAAATACTTAAACTCTTTCAAATACGGGCATGTACTCGATAGGTGCCTTGACAGAAACCGTCTGGCCACCCTTAAATACTTCGCCGGTAGATGTAAGCTTCCAATTGCCCGCAGGGAGGTAAACCTCTCTCTCGAAGCAGTCAAGCTCGAAGATAGGTGCTACAAGGTACTTCTCACCGAACATATACTGGTCCTGAAGCTCCCAGCACTTTTCGTCATCGGGGAACTCGAAGAACATAGTACGGATAAGAGGAGCACCGGTATTTGAAGCCTCGTCGTAAAGCTTCTTGATGTAGTCATGCATAGAGATGCGGACATCGTAGTACTTCTTCATTATCTTGTAGTTGTCCTCGCCGTAGCTCCAAAGCTCGTTGGGCTGACCGGTGTGGAGGTATCCGCCGCCCCAGTCTCTGTTATCAAGAGGCGGAATATTGTAAGGTCCGCGGTCGCCGTGCATACGAAGGACTGCTGAGTATACAGCGAACTGGTACCAGCGGATAAGGAGCTGTCTAAAGTCGGGATCGTTTACATCGTCGGTCATAAATCCGCCGATATCTGTGGTCCACCAGGGGATTCCCGCAAGACCCATATTGAGTCCGCACTGAACCTGCTCGTAGAAAGCCTGGAAGGTGGAAGGAACGTCACCTGACCAGACTACGTTGCCGTACTTCTGGCTTCCGGCCCATGCGCAGCGGAGAAGGTTTACGACAGTACCGTCACCTAAATCCTTCATCTTATCGTAGAATACGCGGCTGTACATCTGAGGGTACATATTGCTTACCTGAAGAGCGGGGCCTGCGCTGTAACGATAGTTCTCAAAGTCATATACGCCGTAATCGGGCTCTGAGTTGTCAAGCCAGAATGCGTCGATTCCGAAATCATAGTAATTTTTCTTGCAGACATTCCATACGTACTCGCGGCACTCGGGATTGAAAGGATCGATCTCTACGCAGTCGCCCTGATAGTCGTAGGTCTGGTCTGCTCCGCGCTCTGTACGGATAAGGAGTCCCTTCTCCATCATAGGATAGAAGTTCTCGCTCTTTCTGTCTACTGAAGGCCAAACGGATACGATGACCTTGATGCCCATAGAGTGGAGCTCGTCAACCATCGCCTTGGGATCGGGCCAGTAGGTCTTGTCGAATTTCCAGTCGCCCTGTACGGTCCAGTGGAAGAAGTCGATAACGATCTGGTCGATCTTGATGCCTTCCTTCTTATAAGCTCTTGCAACTTCGAGTACTTCGTCCTGGGTTCTGTAACGGAGCTTGCACTGCCAAATCTTTCTCATTTCCATTTTCTAACATTGCAAATAATTTAG
>JAFPRD010000153.1:0-16146 GCA_017401005.1 Lachnospiraceae bacterium | reverse complement strand
CCCCGTCCCCGGGGTTCATTATGACACAGGGGGTCGGGGGTGGGGGGTCATTTTTTATACATCTTACCTGCAAAAACTTACCACTTACCTTCAAACGCTTTTCCTTACACGTTTTCTGTGTATAATAAAATCATGAACAGCTTAAAGGTAAAAATTGAAATTGACCAAAACGCCGATGGGTGCGAGGTTACAATTAAATGCCCGGAGGTTGATGGGGCGGTCGTAGAGCTTCAAAGAATGATAAATGAAGCAGGAAAGCTCGGCAGCCGGATCACCTTCCACAAAGACGACGCGGAATACTTCTTCCCCGTGAACAACATTCTTTTCTTCGAGACAGACTCAGGCAGTATACGGGCCCATACCGCCAAGGATGAATTCGAAGTAAGATACAAGCTTTACGAACTGGAAGAGCTCCTGCCCGCGTACTTTATGAGGATTTCCAAATCCACTATCCTTAACACCCACAAGGTTTACTCCATTACGCGAAACCTTACCGGTGCAAGCAAAGTGGAGTTTGCCGGAACTCACAAGATAGTATACTGCTCTCGCGGATACTACAAAGCCTTAAAAGAGAACCTTGGTTCTTAAGCCAATAAATTATGTAAACCTAAATCAAAACATTGAGGAGAATATATTATGACAAGAAAAAAACTTAAAAACATTTTATCCGGAATACTTCTTATCGGATTATCCGTATGCCTTATCCTTTGGAAACTGAACATTCTTGTACTTCCCTTTGAACTTGCGGGAGTAAGCACCTGGGGACTTATAATCGCAGTTGTTCTTGTAGTAATCCTGTTCCACAGCCTTTTGGACTTTTTCTACCCCGGAGTATTCTTCCCCCTTGCGGGACTTGCGATCATCTTTGCGGAACCTTTAAAGATTACCGCAATAACTCCCTGGATCGTACTGCTTGTAGCGCTCCTTTTATCCATAGCCTTTGAAAAGCTCATTCCTTCAAGCTGGACAAAAAGACATGTTTTTAAACATTTTAAAAAAGAAAATAAGGGTATTAATTTTGACAACGTAAAGGTTGACGTAGACTTTGATAACGACCAAAATGCAGCTTTTACCGATGACTCAAACGATGAGAATGAATATGTTTTTCACTCCATAAAAATGGGTGATGCTTCAAAATACATCCGTTCAAACAACCTTAAATCTGCCGATCTCTCTGTAGAGTTCGGAGAGCTCAGAGTATATTTTGACAAAGCGGAAGTTCCCTGTGGGGAAGTAAAGATCCAGGCAAGAGTTGCCTTCGGCGAAATGGCTCTTTACATCCCCAGGAGCTGGAACGTTATCAACAAAACAACCGCCGCCTTCGGTGACAGCAGCGACAACAAATACGAAGAAGTTCTCGGAGAGAATCCCGTTAAATGCGTGATTGAAGGAAGCGTAAGCTTCGGAGCTCTCAATATTATAAGAGTGTAAGCCTGTTCCAGAGCTTATAATAAGCTCCCTCTTTTTCAAGGAGGGCATCATGAGAACCTTCCTCTTCGATGCCTTCTTTTCCAAGAACAATGATACGGTCTGCGTCCTTTATAGTAGTAAGTCTGTGGGCTATGGTGATGGTCGTCCGTCCCATAGCCAGTTTTTTCAGGCTCTTTGTCACAACAAGTTCGCTTTCGTTATCAAGAGCCGATGTTGCCTCATCAAGAATAAGTATCTTCGGGTTCTTTAAAAATACCCTTGCTATTGAAATTCTTTGCTTCTGACCTCCGGAGAGTTTTACTCCCCTTTCTCCTATATAAGTATCAATCCCGGTTTCATACTTTTCAATAAATTCATCCGCTCCGGCAAGCTTTATCGCTTCCATTATCTCTTCATCCGTAGCCCCCGGACGCCCGTAAGCGATATTGTCCCTGATAGTTCCGCTGAAAAGATAAACATCCTGCTGGACCATACCTATACTTCCGCGAAGTGATTTTAAAGTGACGCCCTTGATATCCTGCCCGTCTATCAGGATCTTTCCGCCCGTAATATCATAAAATCTTGGAATAAGGTTGCAAACGGTGGTCTTTCCGCCTCCTGAGGAGCCGACGATAGCAAGGTTCTCGCCGGGCTTAACCTTGAGATTAAAATTTTTCAGGACTTTGTTATGATCGTCGGGATACTCAAAATACACATTCTCAAATTCGATACTGCCATCGGTTACTTTAAGTTCTCCCGCACCGGGCGCGTCCTTTATGTCAACAGGGGTGTCCATTATCTCAACAAATCGCTCTATTCCCGTCATACCACGCTGGAACTGCTCCGTAAACTCAACGATTCTTCTGATCGTTTGAATGAGCGTAGTAACATAAAGTACATAAGCCACAAGGTCTCCCGCTCCGATGATACCGTTTATAAGGAAAAGGCCTCCCGCCACGATAACAACGGTGTACATAAGACCGTCAAAGAGCCTGGTCGTTGTTCCGAAGGTTGCCATAGCGTAATAGAATCCCTTTTTGATCCTTTGATATTCTATATTACCCTCTTCAAATTTACGCTTTTCCTCATCTTCCGCAGTAAAAGCTTTTACAACTCTCTCCCCAAGGAGGCTGTCCTCTATTGCTGCGTTTAACTCTCCCACCTGGTATCTTTGAGCTTTTTGCGTTGAACGTAACCAATGGTTTACCTTTGAAGAAACAAAAAACATAAACGGCAAACATGCAAATATAAGAAGAGTCAGCAAAATCGACGATCTTGACAATATTACGAAAGATACGACAATCTTGATCGATGCAATAAAAAACTCTTCGGGGCAGTGGTGGGCAAACTCCGTAACATCAAAAAGATCGTTGGTTATACGGCCCATTATCTGACCGATTTTATGATTGCTGTAATAAGTCCCCGAAAGCCTTTGCAGGTGGTCGAAGGCATCACGCCTCATATCGGTCTCGATGTACACGCCCATAATATGCCCCTGGGATTGCATATAGAAGTTAGCTCCTGCGTCAATAAGCCTTAATGCCACATATAAAACCGCCATTTGTATTATGCTCCTAACGGTAAGGGGCGCTGCCGTACCAAGGGCAGAATTTGTCACCCTTCGCATTATCATGGGAAGCGCAATATCGCAAAGGGTTGTCAGAGACGCGAAGAAAAGGTCAAACGCCATCAGGTGCCCATATTTTTTTATGTAAGGAAAGAATCTTTTAAGAAGAGCTCCTGCGCTGTATGTCTGTTTCCCCTTGTCTGCCTGTGAAATATTGCTCATAATAATGCTCCTGCGTAGAAAAAACTTTAGAATATCTCTTCTAAAATTGAAATAGACCCGATAATTATACCATATATAAGCCGGTCACGATACCTGTAAAAGCTCACAAGCCGCGGCGCATTGACTTTTTGGATCAAAAAATGTATCATATGATTTAGCGCTTTAAAGCGCAATATTATTAAACCAAACAGAGGAGAAATTTCGATGCCTATAACCGACCTGCTTGAAAGAAACAGTAAATTATACGGCGACGAGGTCGCACTTGTTGAGATCAACCCGGAAATCACCGAGGAGCAACGCGTAACCTGGAAGGAATACGAGCTTATCCAGCCTACAGAGCCGGCCTATTACAGACGTCAGATCACATGGTCAGTCTTTGATGAAAAAGCGAACCGTGTGGCAAATATGCTTATCGATATGGGAATCAAGAAGAATCAAAAGTGTGCGATCCTTCTTATGAACTGCCTTGAATGGCTACCCATTTATTTCGGTATTCTTAAAGCAGGCGCTGTTGCAGTACCTCTTAATTTCAGATTTGATGCCTCCGAGATTGATTATTGCCTCAAGGCATCGGACTCCGACGTACTCTTCTACGGCCCCGAATTCATCGGACGTATTGAAGATATCGCTTCAAAGATAAAGAAAAACACTCTCCTCTATTTTGTAGGAGATCAGTGCCCTTCATACGCAGAGGATTATTTCCGTCAGGTATCAAACGCTTCCTCTACCGCTCCCAGAGTTCTTGTGGAAGACAGTGATAACGCTGCGATTTACTTTTCTTCGGGAACAACAGGATTTCCCAAGGCAATCCTTCACATCCACACAGCTCTCATGCAGTCTGCCAAGATGGAGGCAACTCATCATGAAACTACTCATGATGACAACTTCCTCTGCATCCCTCCTCTTTACCATACGGGAGCAAAGATGCACTGGTTCGGTTCCCTCTATACAGGAAGCCGTGCTGTCCTCTTAAAAGGACACTCTCCCGAGGCGGTATTTAAAGCTGTATCCGAAGAGCACTGCACCATTGTCTGGCTTCTCGTTCCCTGGGCCCAGGATATCCGGGCATCCCTTGATTCCGGAAAGCTTAAGATTGAGGATTATAAATTAAGCCAGTGGAGACTGATGCACATCGGCGCCCAGCCCATTCCCCCCAGCCTTATAAAGCGCTGGCTGCAGTACTTCCCTCATCATAAATACGACACAAACTACGGCCTTTCAGAGTCCACCGGTCCCGGCTGCGTACATCTTGGTATGGAAAATGTACACAAAGTCGGCGCCATCGGTAAAGCAGGATTCGGCTGGAAGACAAAGATCGTTGATGAAGAAGGCAATAAAGTCGCACAGGGCGAAATCGGTGAGCTTTGCGTAAAGGGACCCGGCGTAATGGTCGAGTACTACAAAAATCCCGAAGCCACAAACGAGATCCTTAAAGACGGCTGGCTCTTTACCGGCGACATGGCAAGAGAGGATGAGGATGGCTTTATCTTCCTCGTAGACAGAAAGAAAGACGTAATCATCTCCGGCGGAGAAAACCTCTACCCCGTACAGATTGAAAATTATCTTGTAAAGAATCCAAAGGTGCATGATGCCGCCGTAATCGGTCTTCCCGACGACAGACTCGGCGAGATTGCGGCAGCGATAATTCAGGTTCGTGAAGGACAGACTCTTACCGAGGATGAGATGGAGGAATTCTGCGTCGACCTTCCGAGATACAAGAGGCCGAGAAAGTACATCTTTGCAGAGGTATTAAGAAATCCCACCGGAAAGATCGACAAGCCTAAGCTCCGCGAAAAATACTGCGGTGAGAAACTGGTAGAGAGACAAAACAGAAGTTAACCATAAAAGTTCAGAAAACTACATTTTTAAACAATAAAAAGCCCGGTTGAACCAGCATACGCTAATTCAACCGGGCTTTTCAAATAAACTCAAAGGGAGGGTAAAAACTAATTCATGTAATCTGCGATTATTTTGGAAATATTTTTCTTATCCGCATTCATAATCACTTTATTGTACTTTTTGAATACATATGCAGTTCTCTTTTCTGTATGAACGCATCTGTAATCATCAGCGAAAAGTGTAACGCTTGTTCCGTCTGAAAAAACAATCTTATACTTATTCAATTTAGACTCCTTCTAAACTCCGTTCACGCAACATCTAATATTAAAAACCCGGGGGTAACCCCCAAGTCAAGTACTTTTTTAAAAAAATTTTTTTGACCCCCATCCCCGTCCCCCTGTGTCATTTCTTTTCACCATATATGCTTTTTAAATGTTCCGATAAAAAAACGGGCATGTGGTATATCTCCTATGTTTATCTCTGAGATATAATACCACATGCCCGTATATTTTCACCCCGATCACATCCCACAGTGGGGGGAGGCAAATCCCTTAAAGTTTCTTTATCTGCTCTGATTCGATGATGAATTTAACGGTGCAGTCCTCATCTTCCCCTGCTCCCGCAAAGGTGTTGTAAGCCTTTCCCATATCGGAAATAGCCTTGATACGGTCCTTCATACCGTCCATGTCCGTATCAAACACCTTGGTCAGCTTGCTGATCCCTTCATCATTGAATTTGATCATACCGTCATTAAGCTTAACAGTACCGTTAAGGAGCTCGCTTGCTCCGTTTGAAAGCTGTGCGCTTCCGTCAGCCAAAGCCTTGGATCCGTTTACCAAAGTTCCGGATGCTGATGTAAGTTTATTGGCTCCTCCTGCAAGTTCTGCAGTTCCTGCTTTAAGAGAAGCTGCTCCATTCTGAAGCGCTACCGCACCATCGGTTAATGATTTTATCTTTGCCTGTGACTCTTCAGAAGAAAGTTGTGCGTATGAGCTTGAAAGACTGCTTGCAAGGGCTGCAGCTCCGGTCTGAAGGCTTTGACCGCTTTCACCTGCGGTCGTAAGAGCTGCATTTATCTGACTCTTTGCCTGATTTGCTCCGTTTGCTGCCGCTGTAGCCGCTACCTGCTTAGCAGTAGCGTCCGTTGCCTGATCAACGATACCGGGAATTACCTGAGCTGATACCTGTGCTACCATACCCTGAACAAGCTGAACCTGCTCCTCGGTAAATCCTGCCTTAAGAAGCTGATCTGCAGGCAGATACTGAAGCATTGCTGCAGATGCGGTCTCTCCGCTTACTGTTCCCGTAACGGTGATCTGACTTACATCAATTGTTGAAGGATCTGTGGGAACCGAAGTGGCTGCGATAACCTGATCGATTCCTGCGCTAATCTGACCGGCAGCGTTTGCTGCAGTACCGACTCCTGATGCAATGTTTCCGACCTGAGCCGCAAGTGTATCAACACCGGTTTTCAGTGCGGCTGCACCTTCATTTAATGAAGCCGCGCCGGAATCAAGTTTTGATATTCCGCCTGCCAGCTGTGATGCACCGTTGGTGTACTCAACAACTCCATTGTAGAGGCTGTTACTTCCGCTTGCCAGAGAGTTGCTGCCATCTGCCAGTTTCTGAGCTCCATCCTTAAGAGCGCCGGTTCCGTCTGCAAGTTCTTTTCCTGCGCTGCTGAACTTGTCCATAGAATCCTTCATGTCTGACACAGAAGTATTTGAATCAAGATCGATGGCATCAAGGCCGATAGCTCTTGTGATATCTGAGGTAACCAGAGTGATGATCATTCCTGATTCAAAGTCTGTAACGTCAGCCTCAATAACTACATTCTCAGGGATGCTTATCTCATCTTCAATGTTTTCAAGAAGTTTGCTGTCTACGGCTTTCCCTCCGTTGAGGCTTTCTACAAGTCCGGGGAATGCCATTCCTACGATGATATTTCTTTTTCCGTCAGCAACAGCTGCACCGTTGGTTACTTTAATATTCCTGAACTTTTCCTCATCAAGAGTAAGGGCACTGACTGCTGCGAAGGGTGTATAGATAGTCTCATCCTTTCCACCGATCTTTACGATATTTGCGGAATTGTTCTTATAATTAAGTGTGATCTTAACATGTCCGCTCTTTCCCGCAAGATCTTTTGCAGCTATTTCCTTTGAATCAAGCTCGTATGTGATATTTACATCAACGGGAAGCTTTTTATCTGTGGTTCCCTGATAATAGATATCGCTTCCGTTTGCGCTCCATGTAAGCTTGGTTCCGTCTGCTTTATAGGTTTCCTTACCCTTTACATTAACGATATCTGTAAGATAGGTCTCATCCTCAAGCTGCGCAGTTTTTTCTGTATTCTTAAGATGATCGCTTACGATGATGGAATTAACGTTTCCGCTTGCATCGGTCTTAACAAATACAGTCTCTTCTTTGCCTGCTTCGCTTGATCCGACACCTGCTACCTTGCTGACAACATCGGTAAGGATCTCTTCATCCGATGACGTTAAAACTTTTGTTACTGTATTAGCTTCAGATACCCCAAAAGGTAAACTGCATGAGCAAAAACTCATGGCCATCAATGTGCTACATAATATTACGGCTAGTGCCTTCTTTCTTTTCATGACAATGCCTCCTTACATTCCTTTCTTTTCTTTCCCAAAAATCCAATTGATGTATGGCATATAACTTTATCAAATATCATCAGCATAGTTGGAAGCATGGTAAGTACGATGACCATACTGATAAGGGCTCCTCTTGCCATAAGAGCGCAGAGGGAACTGATCATATCAATGTTACTGATAAGCCCTACTCCGAAGGTTGCTGCGAAAAAGCTTAATGCGCTGACCATAATTGAGCGCATGCTTGCTTTATGTGCAATGAGGACTGCTTCCTTCTTGTCCGTTCCTCTCGACCTTTCCTTTTTATATCTGGTGGTCATTAAGATTGCATAGTCAACGGTTGATCCGAGCTGGATGGTTCCGATAACGATGGAAGCGACAAAAGGAAGGACCGTTCCGGTATAGTACGGGATTCCCATGTTGATAAATATCGCAAGTTCAATGACTCCAACCAGGATAATAGGAAGGCTCACTGACTTAAATACAAATGCGATGATAAGGAAGATCGCGCCGATTGAAACCTCGCTGACCTTTGCAAAATCCTTATCCGTGATCTCGATAAGATCCTTCGTGCAGGGAGCTTCTCCCACAAGGAGTGCATCTTTATCATAGGATTTGATGATCTTACTGATGCTGCTGCACTGAGCGTTTACCTCATCACTGGCAACTTTGTATTCGCTCATTACAAGAAGCAGTTTATAGTCATCGCTTTCTAAATCTCCCGTTAATTTCTGAGGAAGGAAATCTCTTGGAATGCCGGGACCTACGATTGAATCAAGGCCCAGGACATTTTTAACTCCCTCTACTTCTTTTAATTCCTCGATCATGCTCTCGGTATCCGCCAAAGGCATGTCCGTATCATAGAGGACCATATGAGTGCTGTTCATTTCAAACAGATCGTTTAGCTTGGTATTTGCCACAACGCTTGGAAGATCCGTAGGAAGGGATGTATCAAGGTTGTAATAAACCGATGTGTTCTTGTATCCGAATACTGCAGGGATCAAAAGGACAACGAACAGTATCGCAAATATCCAGTTGTGGTTAACTATGAATTCGGATACCTTCGGCATCTCAGGAAGGAGCGCTTTGTGCTTTGTCTTTTGAATAGCCTTATCAAAAATAAGGATCATTGAAGGCAAAACGGTTATGCAGGAGAGCACTCCTATGAGAACGCCCTTGGCCATTACTATGCCCAGGTCAAGGCCAAGTGTAAAGCTCATGAAGCAAAGTGCAACGAATCCGGCTACAGTTGTAATAGAGCTTCCTATTACGGAGGTTATGGTGCCGGAAATGGCATGTGCCATGGCCCTTTCTTTGTTGTTATCAAATCTTACAAGGTTTTCTTCGTAACTGTGCCAGAGGAATATTGAATAGTCCATGGTAACGCCCAGCTGAAGCACCGCTGCAAGAGCTTTTGTGATGTAGGATATCTCGCCCAGGAACACATTTGATCCAAGGTTATAAAGTATTGCCATTCCTATACTTAACAAGAAGAATACAGGAGCAAGGAATGAATCCATGGTAAGGGACAAAACAACCAAAGCAAGCACAACTGCGATAAGAACGTAAAGGGGAGTTTCTTTTTCGGAAAGATCCTTAGTGTCTGAAACCACCGCGCTCATACCGCTTAAGAAGCACTGCTCTCCCGCTACCTTTCTGATCTCTTTTATTGCATTCATGGTTCCGTCGGCTGATGTGGTATCGTCAAAGACAACCGCCATCATTGTTGCATCACCGTTATTGAAGGCTTCATAGAGATTATCCGGAAGCATCTCCATAGGGATCGAAAGGTCTGCAAAGGAATCGTACCAAAGGACCTTGGCTACATGATCCACGTCTTCAACCTTTTCTTTGATCTTCGCCGCGTCCTGCTCTTCCATTCCTTCAACTATCAGGAAGGAAACAGCTCCGGTTCCGAATTCGTCCACGAGAATATCCTGTCCCACCATTGTCTCTATTTCCTTGGGAAGGTAATAGAGGATGTCGTAATTTACTCTCGTCTTCATATAGCCCAGTGCCGAGGGTATCAGAAGCAGAAGTGACAGGATGAAGATCGGAACTTTGAACTTAACAATCTTTTTTCCTAAGTTAATCATTTTCATTCTCCTCTCAAAAAATGACCATCGTTCATTTTTATAAGAGGGTTATATCATTTTTCTGACCATTGGTCAATATTTTTTGCAAACTTTATTGATTTTTTATTTTTTATGTGTAAAAATCAATATTAGAAATACTTAGAAAGGTTTACTTATGGGAAAGGCCGAGACTAATAAACAAAAGAAAAGAGAATCCCTTCTGAACACAGCATTCGATCTTTTTACAACAAAGGGAATAAACAACACTTCCATCGCAGATATCGTGGAAGCGGCAGGAGTCGCCAAGGGAACGTTTTATTTATACTTTAAGGATAAATACGATATAAACAGCAAGCTTCTTGTTCACAAAGCTACTCTTCTGTTTGAATCAGCCCTTGAAAGACTGCATAAAAGTGGAATCAGTGATATAAGAGAAAAGATATTCTTTGTCCTGGACGATATCATAAGCGCTCTTACCAAAGACAAGGTGCTGCTTATGTTTATCTCCAAGAATCTGGGACTGGGATTTTCAAGATATATGATGGAGAGCCCGGCAGTCATGGAAGAAGAACCCATTAAAGAAGCAACCAGGCAGTTCCTTGATGACATCGGAAATACCATTAGCGATCCGAAGCTTATGATGTACATGATAATAGAATTAACAGGAAGCAGTATTTATTCAGCCATACTTTATGAGCAGCCCGTAACCATAGATGAACTAAAGCCCCATCTCTTTACGGCCATCGGATCAATCATCGATCAATTTACAAAAAAATGACCACTTAACCCCGTCCCCGGTAGACAAATTGCATTAAAAAAAGGATTCATAAGAATACTTTTTGAAGGCCTCCACTGCATTCGCAAAATTCCTTGCTTTGCTTCAGAATTTCGCTTCATGCGGTGAGGTTCCTGCTTCGCAGGAACTAAATAAAATCACTCTGCTTGTCTCTTTCGTGCAAACACGAAGATTCAAGCAGAGTGTTTTCATTTACCTTCGAAAGTAACCTTGTAATGCAGGAAATGAGACTCGAACTCACAAGGGATTGCTCCCACACGGACCTGAACCGTGCGCGTCTACCAATTCCGCCATTCCTGCGCAGCGCGTTTGTTTTGCGCAACAAATGAAATATACACTAATTAAAGCGAACTGTCAAGGTGGCTATATCTTTATCTTTGTCCATTTTCCGGCTCTAAATCTGACGGATCCGAAAATAAATCTTGAGACCTGATCCGCAAGTATTCCCATCCAAACACCGTTTATTCCTAGGCCAAGCGTATAACCGCAAACATACGAGAAAACAGTTCGTATGATCGTAACGCTGATAATAGAAGCCATCGCCGTGTATCCGGTATCTCCGGCGCCCCTTAAGCATCCCATATATATAACCTGAGAAACCTGGAATATAACTACAAGCATGATTATCCTTGTGATAGCCGTTCCAATCTTTACAATCTCCTCTTCCCGGAAAAATGCGGACATCAGCGCTCTTCCGCCAAACAGATACAGGCACGCAAGCCCGATAGATACCACAAGTCCCATCATCCTGCAGGTTCTTCCGTACTCTTTTGCAAGATCCTCATTGCTTTCGCCAAGGCTCCTTCCGATAAGAGCAACTGCCGTTGACTGGAAACCGTCTCCGAAGGAGAAGGAAAGGCTCATTATGTTCATTCCGACCTGGTGCGCCGCCATCTGCGCAGTACCCATATCCGCAGCCATAATAGCCGTAGCCATAAATCCTATTCGCATAAGAATCTGTTCGAAGAATACCGAATATCCAACTTTAACAAGAGATTTAAAGGCACTGAAAGCCGGTCTTATCTTATTCTTAAAAATATAAGGAATGCTTACAAAACAGTCCTTCTTAAACAGCGATAAAACACTCATCACGCTGGCCACGGATGAACCGAGGACTGTTGCTATAGCAGCTCCAACAACGCCAAGAGCCGGGAATCCGAATTTACCGCCGATCAATAAATAGTTAAAGACAATGTTTACAAGATTGGAAGTAACATTGGTTCGCATTGTAATCTTTGTATTACCCGCGCCCCTTTGGGCAGAGTTTATTCCCATCGAAATACAATTGAATATAATTCCACCCATGACAATCCTGAAATACGCCGTTGCAAGATCGTGTGTATCCTCGTTGGATCCGCAAAGCTTTATTACGTCACCGGCGAAAAATACCAGCAATGCCCCAATAATAACGGATGCAATAATTATAAACACAAGGCCTGAAATTAGGATCCGGTTGGCATCTTCTTTTCTATCCTCACCCTTCCGCCTCGCAACAAGAGCGGACAAAGAAACATTTATCGCAAAAAACATGGAAAGTCCCATAAGCTTTGGCTGAGTTGTCAGACCTACAGCCGCAACTTCATTGCTTCCGAGTCCGCTTACCATGTATGAATCAACCAGCGCTACAAAAGCGGCAAAAAAAGATTCCACCACAGCGGGCCAAGCCATATTTATTGTTTCTTTTACTATTTTCCTATCAAACTTCTTCATTTTTCGTCTTTGCTGACGACACTGTCGTCAGTTTCTATGTCATCTTTCTGCTTTTTATGCCCCCAAATATAAAAATCAGGTTACATAACTTCAATATTCTCGTTTTATGTCAACGCCAGGCTTTAAATATCTTCCGTTTCTTAATTAATCCAAGACGTAAACACCAAATATTATACTACATACCCAGTTTTATAAATATCAATTAAACGTCTTTTTTGCTAAAAAAAGAGCGATTTTTTGGGAAATAATTGAATATATCATTCCGGATAAATATAGTAGAATCAACTTAGATGGCATTCTTACAAACATTAAAATGCCACGAAAGGAGAAAACTAATGGCACAGAACAAGTATTCCGGCACAAAAACAGAGAAAAACCTCTGGGAAGCCTTTGCCGGAGAATCTCAGGCTCGAAACAAATACACATATTTTGCATCAGTTGCCAAAAAAGCAGGCTATGAACAGATTGCGGCTATGTTTTTAAAGACAGCGGACAATGAAAAAGAGCATGCAAAACTTTGGTTTAAGGCTCTCGGAGAGCTTGGCGATACCCCTGCAAATCTTCTTCATGCCGCAGAAGGCGAAAATGCCGAGTGGACCGATATGTACGAAAGGATGGCAAAAGACGCCGAGGAAGAGGGATTTCCCGAGCTTGCCGCACAGTTCAGAGGCGTTGCAGCCATAGAAAAGCTTCACGAGGAGCGCTATCGTGCCCTTCTTAAAAACGTTGAGGCTATGGAAGTATTCAAAAAGAGCGGCGTAACTATGTGGGAGTGCCGCAACTGCGGACATGTTGTCGTAGGCCTCGAAGCCCCCGAAGTATGCCCCGTATGCAACCATCCCCAGAGCTACTTCGAAGTAAGAGCTGAGAATTACTAGCGATACTTCGTATGAAAAAGCGAGATGTATTAACTGTTATAGTTGAAAGGAGAAATCTATGAAAATCTTTAAGTGTGATACCTGCGGAACTATCGTTGATGAGCTTTTCAAAGGCGGATGCGACCCTTCCTGCTGTGGAAAGCCTATGACGGAACTCATCCCCGGAACCAGCGACGGAGCCCATGAAAAGCATGTACCCGTTGTCACCTGCGACGGAAACAAGGTCTGCGTTTCTGTCGGAAGCGTTGAACATCCTATGCTTGAAGCCCACTATATCCAGTGGATCGCTATTGAAACAACAAACGGCGTTCAGAGAAAGTTCTTAAAGCCCGGCGAAGCGCCCAAGGCTGAATTTCTCCTTGCTGACGGCGAGAGCTTCGTAGCAGCGTACGAGTACTGCAATCTCCACGGTCTCTGGAAGGCATAATTCGCTTAAATCTACGTAGCGGTAATGAGTAATAACATTAAACCAATAATAAAGAAGCAGCCTCACGCGCGGCAAACTTAATTTTGCCAAACTGTGAGCGCTGCTTTCTTTATAGCTTCTTATGTCTTTCAGTTACAGGCTGTCCCTTCCGAGAAGCTCTTCGTATGAAACAAAAAGATCAACAAATCCCGAAGCATACGGTCCAAGGACATAAGGCATGTATTCCACATAAATTCCCTTATCTTCAAATCGTATTGTAACAGTATCGAGAGTCGTGCTTTCTTTAACCGAAGCCTCTACAGCTTCTTTATCATTGTCGTAAACCTGATTAGAGAATTCCTTATTCGTTTCCAGCTCTCTTACGGCAACTTCTGCCATAAGATTTGCGAAATCTTCGTCAGATCCGCTGTAGAAATCCCTCAGCGACTTCTGCTCTCCGGTAGTTAAATCAAACAGGATGTACTCAGCCCAAGGCATTCCGTGAGCTCCGCCGCCATACCAGTATCCGCTCCTGTCTACAGAAACATAATTCTCTCCGATAAAACGTATATTATCTACCCTTGTCTCTTCTGTCACGCAGAATTGCTCAGGATATTCCTGATGCTCCTCGCAGGTAGTTCCGTAATCCTCATAATTCTCAACGGCTAAATCTGCCTGTGCCTTAAGCTCTGCGTTTATCTCCGCGCTGTGGGGTACGCTGTCGTTAAATACGAAATACTCAACATACTCCTTATTCAGAGGCGTATCGCAATCAGGACATTTTACTGTCTTTGAAACGTACTCAACATCTCCGTACTTTAACTTGTCGATTTCCTTTAAAGCGCAGTAAATATCGGTATAGGAAGCCCCTGATTCATCGTAGTTAACTCTGACCCACTTAAAGGACCTGTCCATAACATCAACGAAGTATACCTCTCCGTTTATAATGCTAAAGCCCGTAATACCGGGATTGTAGACAGCCCCGGGAACATTCCTCGTCTCATAGATCAGCGCTGAAGAACCTGATACAGGGTCATATCTGTATACATGATTGTTATTGATACCGAATTCTTCACTAAGGTCAGTATAATAATAAAGGAATCCGTCTGTATAGAGGATTGCATTTGCTTTTGAAGAATCATCTATTATCTTTTTCTCACCGGTTTTCGGATCAAAACAGTACAAAGTCCTCTCTGTTTTTCCGATATCATATCTCGTAACAGTCATAAGGATATTCTCCTTGTCATAACCTACTATCGAGACATAATCATCTTCGTCCATCGGATATCCGGTTTCATTTCCTTTTTCGTCATAAATCCTGAGAATACTGTTTTTATACGCAACAAGATATCCGTTCTCTTCAAGCTCTCTTGTAAAGCACTTGCGGAAATCGTAATTGTCTGCCCCGTCCTTATCACTCTGGATATCCGCACATATTATTGCCAAAACCGGATTTAAAGGACTGTCGGAAACAGTATACTTCAAAGCCTCTGCATCTTTTTCAAGAACCTTTTCAGAATTTTTTAACGTATTTTCGCTGCCTTTATAATCGTATGTTGTCACATAGACTTTTCCGTTATAGAAATCCACTGCGCCGACATACTCTTCTTTTTCGAGCTTGTATGCTACTGTCTGCTCTTTGCTTTCAAGATTGTAAGCTATGATATCCTTGCAAAAATCGTCCCCGGAATAATAAGTTCCTTCAAAATACACAATACCTTCTGCGTATTCCACAGGTGTGATATCGGTATAGTCCTTAAACTCGCTGTCTTTTAGCTTTCCAAGGTCTAATTCGTTTAACTTATTTCCCTTAGAATCAACAATAAAGCAATTGTCATATCCGTTTACAAAAAGAAGACGTTCCTCACCAGGCTGAACCTGCGGGGTTTCCTCCTCGGTCTGAGTCTCCTCTTCCTCGATGCTTTCAGCTTCCGCTTCAGTCTCCGAAACGACTTCAGTCTCCTCGGCACCTGTATCTTCCTGACCCGCAGTGTCCACTTTTCCGCATCCCGCAAGCGCGACTGCCACCAAAGATGCTGATAAAAACAAAGCTATAATCTTTCTCTTCATAATCTAAATCTCTCTTCACTATTTGGTAAGAAGAAGCATGATCTCGTTGCTTCTTGATACGAACTCTGCCATCTCTTCGGGTGAGAGAGGCGCCTGCTGGATCTTGGCAAGGTCGTAAAGCTGTTTGCAGATTGTAGCGGCATTCTCGCTGTCCTTATTGGCGGTTACGTACTCTACAAGGGGATGATTTGCGTTAAGGACAAGGGTCTCACCCTCAGCGCCCAAATCTCCCATGGGCATACCGCCTATAGCGTACATCTTCATCATATCCTGCATACGGCGGGTCTGCTCTGAAAGAGTAAGTACGGATGCAACTTTTTTATTCTTAAGCTTCTCAATCTTAACGGCAAGCTGCTCTTTCCTTAAAGCCTTCTTCATGATCTCGCCAATCTCTTTAGCCTGCTCCTCGAATTCCTTCTCAGCCTTCTTGGAGGTCTTTGACTTCATAGCCTCGCTTACATCGGCATCGATACGCTGGAAGTGTACTCCCTCGTTCTTGGATTCAAGCTGCTGGATGAAAGGCTGGTCGATATTGTGGGTAAGGATGACAGCGTCCATCTT
>JAFPRD010000152.1:0-1628 GCA_017401005.1 Lachnospiraceae bacterium | reverse complement strand
TTCACGTAGAAGTTTGCTCTAAGTGCCATTCATTCTACACAGGCCAGCAGAAGACTGCAAGAGCCGATGGTCGTATTGATAAGTTCAATAAGAAGTACGGTCTTAAGTAATGAAAAAGGTCAAGGGTTGAGGTTAATTCCTCAACCTTTTTTTCTCTTTAACAATAAAGCGAGGGTATTATGGCTGAAGGTGTAAAAAAGGGCTATTCGGGAATCGGCGGACAGGCTGTACTCGAAGGCGTTATGATGAAAAACGGAGAAAAGTATGCGGTAGCGGTCAGAAAGCCTGACGGCAATATTACCGTCGAGGTAGAGCATTACGCCGGAATACTGCATGGATCTCCTGTTAAAAAGATACCTTTTATAAGGGGCGTGTTTAACTTTATCGATTCTATGATCCTTGGAATGCGCGCGATCAATTACTCTGCTTCGTTTTACGATGACGAGAGCGAGAAGGAAGCGAGACGTGATTCCAAAAAGGTTAAAAACGACAGCAAAAAGAACGGTTCTTCCATAGTTGTGACCGTTATTTCTCTTATAATCGCGGTAGGGCTTTTTGCGGTTCTTCCCGCGTACCTCGCCGGACTTTTTGACAAGTTTGTAAGAAACGATTCTCTTGTTGCTATCATAGAAGGCGTCATCAGAATTCTTATCTTCCTCGGCTACATCATCTTTATCAGCGCCCTTAAGGATATCAGAAGACTCTACGGTTACCACGGCGCGGAGCATAAATGCATCGATTGTATCGAAAAGGGAAGGATCCTTACGGTTAAAAACGTTACGAGGAGCAGCAGATTCCACAAGCGTTGCGGAACCAGCTTCCTTTATCTTGTAGTATTTATAAGCGTTGTGCTTTTCATCTTTATAAGAGTCGATACCCTTTGGTTAAGACTTCTTGTGAGAGTTCTTATGATTCCTGTTATAGCGGGTATATCATATGAGGTCCTTTCTCTCGCCGGAAAATACGACAACATCTTTATCACCATTATTTCAGCTCCCGGAATCTGGATCCAGCACCTTACGACGAGAGAGCCCGATAAGCATATGATTCAGGTTGCCATCGCTTCCGTTGAAGCGGTATTTGACTGGAAGGCTTACCTTAAGGATGTCTACGACTACGAAGTTACCGATGAGATGATGGGTGAGGATGAGGAAGAGGACCATATAAAGCTTAAGTACAATTTCCTAAAAGAGGAAAAAGACGAGTTTGTCTCCTTGCAAAATCCTGATGATGCGATCCTTGAAGAGGACGATTTTGAGGATGGCCCCGAGCTTGACGAGCCAGATGAAGATGACTGGGAGGATGACAGTGACAATAGCTGAAATATATAGAAGCACTAAAGACAGATTGTCCGCGGGCGGTATTTCAGAGCCGGATACAGAGGCCGGACTCCTCTTGGAGATTTATTTAAATGTATCAAAAAGCGATCTCCTTCTTAACGGCGACAGGGAGCCTGATGTTAAAGCCCTTGAAGATTTTGAAAAGGCTGTGTCGGAAAGACTGACAAGAAGACCACTTTGGTATATTGTCGGAAAAGCTCCTTTTATGGGCCTTGAGTTTAATGTAGACGAAAGAGTCCTTATCCCGAGAGCCGATACGGAGATCCTTGTTGAGGAGGCGCTCAGAGT
>JAFPRD010000151.1:0-8558 GCA_017401005.1 Lachnospiraceae bacterium | reverse complement strand
CTTTCCATCGACAAGCTCCTCTAAAATGACCCCCGGGGACGGGGTTGGGGGTTCACTTTTTTAGGCGAGCCCGCGCTTAATCTCTATAAATAAAAACGCCGAAGCTGACTCAAATAGTCAACTCCGGCGTTAGTTTTTTTAACGGTAATCCCCCATATTTAAAAATGACACACCAACCCCGTCCCCCTGTGTCAAATTTAGTATTCTTTAGCCTTTTCTTCGCCGTTAAGAACGCGTAAGCCACCCTGAGCGAGAGCGAGGAGCTCGTCTTCACCGGCATATACGGTAACGGGAGCAATCCAGTCAACGCTCTTTGCGATATCGTCGGTTACGGTCTTTCCGTAAGCGATACCGCCGGTAAGAATAATCTGGTCAACCTTACCCTGAAGAACGGTAGCGCATGCACCAATGTTCTTGCAGATCTGGTAGATGAAGGCGTCTCTTACAAGCTTTGCCTTCTCGTCTCCGGCTTCAACTCTTGCTGTGACTTCTCTCATATCGTTGGTTCCGAGATATGCGTTGAATCCGCCGTTTCCGACGATTTTCTTCTTCATCTCAGCCTCGGTGTACTTTCCTGAGAAGCACATTTCAACAAGTGAAAGAGCGGGAACACCGTTTGCTCTCTCGGGTGAGAATGCTCCGTCTCCGTTAAGAGCTGCGAAAACATCTACCATCTTTCCGTGCTTATGAACACCGGTAGAAGTACCGCCACCCATATGAACTACGATAACATCGATATCTTCATACTTTTTACCGATGGACTTAGCGTATCTTCTCGCCATGGCCTTCTGATTTAAAGGATGGTCGATAGATTTTCTCTCAATCTCGGGAACACCGGAGATTCTTGCAACAGGCTCAAGCTCATCTACAACTACGGGGTCTACGATGAAAGAAGGAATTCCGAGTTCATCTCCGATCTCTCTTGCAAGTATACCGCCGAGGTTTGAAGCGTGCTGTCCCTGAACGCCTACCTTAAGATCCTCAAGGAGTTTATCGGTAACGGTATAAGTTCCTCCGGGAATAGGGCGAAGGAGTCCGCCACGTCCTACAACCATACCGAGCTTCTTCATATCGAAATTCTTTTCCTTAAGGAAATTAAGGATGATATTCTTTCTGAAGTCTTTCTGGTCGATGATTGTCGCATACTGTGCGATTTCCTCGGTTGAGTGACGAAGAGTCTCGTCAAAAAGAAGATTCTCATCTTCGTAAATACCAATCTTGGTTGAAGTTGAACCGGGATTGATGATCAAGCTTGTAATAGCCATTTTAATACCCTCCAATTTACTGCCGGCGTAACCGCCGGTTATTTATATGAATTACTGGTTGTTCTTCTTGTATTCGGCAACAAGCGCTCCGAGCGCAAGTGAATTTACCTTTACTTCGAAAGAGTCAGATCTTGAAGTAAGGATAACGGGAGCCTTTGTTCCGGTAATGATGTTTCCGTTGATCTCGTCAGCCATGTGTACCATTGCCTTGTATACAAGGTTTCCTGCATGGATGTCGGGGAAAAGGAGTACATCCGCATCGCCCTGGATAGCGCGGTCGGTAGCTCCTTTATGCTTAGCAGCTTCGGGCTCAATAGCAAGGTCGAGAGAAAGAGGTCCGTCAACGATACATCCCTTGATTTCGCCCTCTTTGTTCATTCTTGTAAGCTCTGCAGCCTCTACGGTGCAAGGCATCTTGGGGTTAACAACCTCTACTGCGGCAAGAGGAGCTACTTTCGGATTCTCAACTCCGCAAGCAGATGTGATCTCAAGAGTATTGTTGATGATAGCAACCTTGTCCTCAAGAGTAGGATAGGTCATAAAAGCTACGTCTGTAAGGAACATAAGTCTGTCATATCCCTTTACATCGAATACGCAAACGTGTGAAAGAGGCTTACCGGTTCTGAGACCAACTTCCTTGTCGAGTACGCTCTTAAGGAAATCCTTGGTCTGGATAAGGCCCTTCATATACATATCAGCTTCGCCGTCGCGAACAAGCTTTACAGCGGTAAGAGAAGCCTGAATATCGTCCTTAACATCGATAATCTTGAAATCGGAAATATCTACGTTAATGTCCTTAGCAACAGCCTTGATCTTGTCTTCGTCTCCGACAAGAATAGCGTCTGCAATCTTGCGATCTTTTGCTGCACGTACAGCCTCGATAACGGCTGAATCCTGCGCTACAGCAACGGATACCTTTTTCATTTCAAAATTCTTAACTTTCTCTACAAGTTCTTCAAACGGTCTGCTCATTTTAAAAGTCCTTTCTCCAATTAAAAAATCTTTGATAAGAAGCATTTCCTGTCTTTTGAAAACGGATAAACCTTTCAAAAAAACAGAGTGCCACACTTACAAAAGTTTAGCACTCTGCTTACAAAAAATCAAATAAAACGATACATGTTACAATTCTTATTTCTAAATGTCAATCCTTAAAACGCCTCGGGATTCTCGGTCAGGGAAATGAACACGCCCTTAAGTGCGGTCTTTTCCGCGATAAACTTCTTCTTGGCTTCGTCAAACTCGGCGATGATAGCGTCGAGTTCTGCCTGCATCTTAGCTTTCTCTTCAAGATAAATCTTGTTTTGCTTAACCATATTGATGAAGGCAAATACAGCGCCGGCCAAAAGAGCCACGCCGATAGGAATGCATCCCCAGCAGGTCTTTATCGCAAAGATTCCGGTAAGGAGCATTATAAGTCCGAGCGCGCATCCCATGATTCCAAGTACGGTAAAGAGAATCTTCAAAGGAGAGATAAACTTCTTTATAGCCTTCTGCTTTCCGTTTATAAGATCTCTTCTCTCGAAATCAACGGGAAGCGAATCATAAACAACATTTTCTCCGTTTCCCGTAAAGTACAGGCTGTAGTCCTTTCCCTTATAGTCAAGGAGAATATCGTAAACGGGCATCGAAATACGTCTCATCTCGCCTTTTTGGATACTCGATCCGCCGGACAAGGAAATATTTCTCGTCATACCGCCCTCAAGGATTCTCTTTGCTTTCTTATCGAGAATATCCTCCATATGAGGCTTAACCTGGTTGTTGAAAACAACGGCATCCGGTATATCGTAGGAAAGTGCATTGGCCTCGGCGGGATAGTCAAGGAGCTCAACATCAACAAGCTCGGGGTTATTCTGGTCCGGGTATAGCCTCTTGAAAAGCTCGGTGTATTCCTTGTTTCCGGAAACAATAAAATCGGCCGTTTCGTTAACTGCCATAGTCATCGGGGTCCACTCGGTAACCTTCTTGGTAACCGTGCGCATATTGTCGCCTTTTCCGACTATCTGCTGCTGCTCTCTTTCTACACCCTTTTCGTAGGAAACGGTAGCGGTACCGGTGCAATTGTCAAACCAGTATGCGGGAACAACAACTTTTCTCGCTCTTCTAACATCAACCTCTTTGAAAACATCAACAGGGGGGCACTCCGATTTGCAAAGAGTCTCAACGATCATCTTATGAACCGTAGGATCGTTAAGCTCAAACTTAAGACCACCCATAATGTTCTCTTTACTGAGAATCTCTGCGTTCTTTTCCGCGCCTTCGATAAGGTTTTCTGAAGAACAGTAAGGGCACATGATTCTTTTAATGGGTCCGTTTGGTGCGGGAAGCGGAGCTCCGCAGTTTGAACACTTTAAACTGGTGATGCTGATTTCACTCATTTAAGACTACTCTCCTTTTGGGCTTTTTCTTTAATTATAAAACCATTTTGGTAATATGTCACTAAAGCTTCGCAATTATCGTAAAATTTTTGATAATTCTACACAAAGAAATCAATGATTTCATCCGCAGTCTTAACTTTTCCTACGCAAAGCGGCTCTACTTCCGGTTCATCCTCAGTTTGGTCAGGGACAAAGATTACCCTGCAGCCCGCTGCCGCAGCCGATTTAATGCCGTTTGGAGCATCCTCCACCGCAAGGCATTCCCAAGGCTTAAGTCCCAGCTGTTTGCATGCCTCCTCGTAAACGTATGGCGAGGGCTTTCCCTCTTTTACATCCGCAGCGCTGCAAAGCTTGTCAATATACTTATAGATGCCTGCTGCCTTAAGATATCTTACCGAGCGCTCAACATCAGTCGCAGTAGCCACAGCTATGGTAATTCCCTTTCCCTTTAGGAAGTTAAGAAGCTCCGGCACTCCGGCCTTAACCTTTATTCCCTCGGCGGAAACGCACTGCTCAAAGAGCCTCTTTCTGTAGGTTCTGACTACATCATAGTTAAAGTCCTCTCCGAACCACTCTTCAAACTTTTTCGGAGCAAAAGGTCTTCCGAGACTCCTCAGTTCAAGAACCTGCTCATCGGTAAGATGGTATCCGAAATGCTCCGTAGCTTCGGGCCATACCTTGCGGTAAAAGCGCTCAGTATCTATCAGCGTTCCGTCCAGATCAAAAATCACAGCCTTAGGTGGCCTTTGGGATTCAATCCTCTTTTTCAATTTCTTTATCCTCGATACAATGATGCAAATAATAACAATAGAAAGGATTACAAACACTATTATACCGATGACAATGTAAAGCGTATAGTCTCTTTCCGAAACGATCTTAAATTTTCCGGCCTCATCCATCTTAAAGGAGATATAGCTTCCGATGGTCTCGCTCTCAGTTTCTACAAAGCGGTTATCTTCTACCACCAAAACTTTAATAATGTCCTTTTTATTTCCGTTTATTCCCGCCTTCGCAATACGTACTTCAACCGGTCCCTCATGCCTTGTAAGGCCGTTCTTTTTTGCAAGAAGATCTTCAGGTCCGTATACTATATCGAAGTCGTATTCTTTTCCGTCGTCCGTGAGCTCAAGTTCAGCCCCGGGAAGGAAGTTTCCGGCAACCATCATAAAGGGTCTTGAAATATCCTTATCGTCGACTTCAAGTTCGCTGACCACAGATCCCTGCCACTTTTCGTAAGTCGCTTCAAGAACCATATTCCCCTTAACAAAATCAAGGTCTTCCAAAGGCCAGACTCCGTATCTGTCCTCCTTGTCGGGGATGGCGGGTATTTTGCTCTCGTCAATCTTCTCTCCGTACTTAGCGGGGATTCTCGCAAGTTCCTTGCCGTCAGCGATAAAGATTATATTAAACTCCGTAAACTCGTCGGGAAGGCCGGGGAGCTTTATAAAATCCTCGTATGAAAGAGGGGTTGCTCCCTTTTCGTAGGAAGCTCCGTCAATTCCGCCAAGGCTTGATGCCACATAATAGTTTTCGGCTATCTCTCCCCCCTCCAAAATATCTCCGGCGATCTCACCCGCGTTTTGCTCAAGACAGGTCAGCTTAGAGTAGGCGCTGCAGCCCGTAATCTTAAATCCTTTGCCTGCAATACCTCCCACAAAGCTCTTTCCGTATACATCTCCGATCTCGTAACAGGAGTCTATCTCTCCTTCGGCGCATCCGGCAACTCCGCCGGCGTAGATTCCGTCATCGCTCCTTATATCTCCCGCGGAAGTATTCTGATAAAGGCTTCCGTACTTGGCATATCCCGCGATTCCTCCGACGTAGTCCTTCTTCGAAGCAATCATTCCGTAGTTTTTGCAGTTTCTGACGGTTGCCTTGGCAGTAGCGTTCATATAAAGAGATTCATTTCCGTTTAAATCAACATCATCCTCCGGATCGAAATCATACTCCGTAGAGATTCTTCCGACTATTCCTCCCACAGCGCTGTCCGCCGTTACAGAAGCATAGTTTTCGCAGGAAACAAGGCGGCCATGCTGCGTCTCTTCATCCAAACTTTTCTCTTTTGCATTCTCCTCTTCTCCGACCGGCTCCTCGGTATTCCCCGGCTCCTCGGTATTCCCCGGCTCCTCGGTATTTTCCGGCTCCGGCTCACCGTCACCGGTTTCCTCAGGCTCTTCGTGCGATGCGTCGGTTATTTCAATTCCTTCATACGCGGCGATATTTTCGCTCATACCGTTCGCAATATTCTCCACCTTGCGAGCCTGGGCGCTGATAGCCTTAAGATCCCCCGTAAGGGTCTTGTTTTCCCGCCTTATAAGGTCACTGAGCTTTCCGGAGTACTGCGCGATAATATCAAAATTCTCCTTAAGAGAAAGCATATTGTCCCCGGCGGACTTTATTTGGCCTTCAAGTTCGGAGGCGTATTCTTTGGCATCTTCTTTTGTAAAATCCTTTTCGGGATCGGGCTTTGGCAAGTTTACGGAAATATTGTTTGCCTCCTTAAGTTTATCCGAAATCTCCCTTACAAGGTTTGAAGTTTCCGTGCCGTACTTGTCAAGGTCGTCGAGCGCGCCGTCTATCATATCGAAAAGGATATTGGTCTGTGCATTAAGCTGTGAAATACCGTCGACCATATACTGAACCTGCAAAAAAGGCTCCATCTGTCCCGCTATTCCGCCGATGTCCTTTCTTCCGAGTACAATTCCGTAGTTCTTACATTCATAAACATATCCCTGGGACAGTCTTCCGACTATTCCACCGATATTGTATCCCACATGCTCATAACCAACGGTTCCTCTATTAGTGGACTTTCCGATTGTCCCGGAGGATATTCCGGCTACGCCGCCCACATCCGTAAATGCGGAAAGTGCTGAGGATTGTCCTATCTTTGCAATATCTTCAACCGTGATATCCTTGACATTAACCTCAACATCGGAAACGGAGGTATTTATCATACCGCTGTTTTCGTTCCCGGTAAGCGTGCCTTCGTTAAATCCGCATATTCCTCCGACGCTGTGTTCACCGATGATAATGCAGACATTTTTGCAGTTTTCTACGTAAGCACCGGAAGCGTTAAATCCCGCGATACCGCCGACGTTTTCCTTGCCCCGGACCTTTCCTCTTGCTTCGCAAAGGGATATTTTTCCGTAGTTTTCCCCCGCGATAAGTCCGGTGTTTTTTCCGTCTCCGTCATTTTCAATATCACCGTTTACACAAAGGTTCATTACACAAGCGTTTCTCTGGACATGTCTGAAAAGTCCCTGAGATGAACCGCGTTTACCGATCTCTAATCCGCTGATCACATGCCCCTGTCCGTCAAACACTCCGCCGAACAAAGGAACGGAAACGTCCGCATAATCCCTTAAATCAATATCCGCGGTCAGCTTTATATACTTATCCCTTGAGTAAGAATCAATAATACACTCTTTCGCAAATGAGACAAATTCCTCAGCGGAAGAAATCTCTATAATCTCCATCTCCTCCTTGGGAATGCCTTCGTAAAGATTAGAATCATCTCCGGAGACAAGCTCTGAGTAAATATATGTTTCATCATCCGCAAAAGAATTGCTGCCAAAGCAGGTTCCCGAAGGTTCCAATATAAGTCCCCCTAAAAGACCTGTTACCAGAAAGGCAGTAAGCGCGGTTTTGTTTATTCTCCCTACTCTATTATTTAAATCTCTCATCTTATCTGCCTCCTTCCTTTTTATTCTCTTTGTCTTTATCCGGAATACTTTCCTTCCCGTTCTCGTTTTCCTTATAGGGAAGGCTTTCCTTTTCCTCCTCGGCCAGTATATCTTCTACATAATCCTTGCTTCTAACGGTAGCTCCCATCTCACCTTCGATGATTCCGCGGAATTCACCGTCGACAACGCCGTTTACGTATCCTCTGATCCGGCCGTTCATCAGTACTCTGCCTGTATTAGGCAAGGGCTTGGCAAAATCTCTCTTTAAAGTAAATGCGGTCTTTTCGATGATGATATCGCCGATAAGAAGCGTTTGCGGGAGAGCAAGGAGCACAAGGGCTATACTTGTCAGAGTACCTCTTCCGAGAGCAAGACCGATTGCCGCCACAACAGGGTTCGAAGAAACGGCGCTGATTATAAATCCCGAAGCCACCATCATCGATCCCGAAGTGACTATAGTGGGGAAGGACTCGTTAAGGCTCTCGACGATTGCCTCCTTGATGGGCATATAGGTCTTAAGCTCCATATATCTGCTCGTAATAACGATGGCGTAGTCGATGGTAGCCCCCATCTGGATTGCGCTGACAACAAGATATCCCAGGAAATAAACCACATCCCCCTGAAGATAAGGCATTGAGAAGTTGATCCATATACTTCCCTGAATCGTAACAACGAGCAGCACCGGAATTCCGGCGGACTGGAATGTAAAGAGAAGGATTATCATTACAAATACAGCGGTAAGTATAGATATCAAAAGGTTATCCGTTGCAAACGATGCGGAAAGATCCTTGTCGCTTGTGGAGTTGCCCGCAAGGCGGATAGAGCTTCTGTCGTAATACTTGGCTACCGTATCCCTGATCTTTTCAAGGACAGCGTAAGTCTCCTCTCCCTCTACCGGGACATTGAGCTTGCAGACAAATCTTGTATAGTTTTCGCCAAGCAGCTGGCTTTTTGCGATATTTATCTTCTCGTAAGCATCGTTTATAGTTTCCTCCGTATCTCCCTCAAGTGTAAGATTTCCCTTGTCCTTTTGCTCATATATGAACATGAACATATCAATAAAAGGAACCTCGTAATTTGATACGCCACCCACAAGCGCGCCGTATTCATTGTTCTTTGTGGCGTATGCTGTATAAACCAGCTCGGCAACCTCAACATCAAGGTCAAAGCTTTCGGAGAATTCTCTCGGGGAAAGCTTATCCGTAAGCTTATATCCGTCCATGGCGTCTATATTT
>JAFPRD010000150.1:0-5703 GCA_017401005.1 Lachnospiraceae bacterium | reverse complement strand
GGATGGGCGATATGCTCTGATAGAATTCAAACTCGGAAGTAAAGAAATTGATATGGGCGCTGAACATCTATACGAGATAGAAAGACTCATTGGAGAGTACAACAAAAAGGAAAAACAGGTCCCGCTAAGACTGCCGGATCTTAAGCTTGTCATAACCGCGACTGAATATGGTTATAAGCGTGAAGACGGCGTATATGTTATTCCTATTGGATGTCTGAAAAATTAGCCACGAATTAATAATCTCATTAATTCGTGGCTGAGAGAGTCACCAATATATAATTAAATTACTTGCTAAGTTCTGACTCGATGCTCTTTACGAGAGTCTCGGGCTTTTCAGAAGGTGCGAAGCGAGCTACAACGTTTCCTTCCTTGTCGATAAGGAACTTTGCGAAATTCCACTGGATACGTCCGGGAATCTGTTCCTTTAAGTACTTGTAAACAGGAGCTGTATCTTTTCCGTTTACCTTGATCTTCTCGAAACGGGGAAACTTGGTGTTGTAACGAAGGGAGCAAAAGCTGTCGATAGCTTCGGCGCTTCCCGGGGCCTGAAAAGCAAACTGGTTGCAAGGGAAGTCTAAGATCTCAAATCCCTGCTCATGATATGTTTCATATAAATTCTCAAGTCCCTCATACTGAGGAGTAAGGCCACACTTGGTAGCCGTATTTACTACGAGAAGAACCTTTCCTTTGTATTCTGAAAGAGAAACATCATTTCCCTTGTTGTCCTTAACTGTAAAATCGTAAAGATTCATTACAAAAAACCTCCAAAATTAAAGTAAAGCTTTAATGCACTCTTCGACCTTCTTCATATCGGCTGTAGGCTCGAAACGAGCTACAACGTTTCCTTCACGGTCAACAAGGAACTTAGTGAAATTCCACTTGATGTCGGGAGTAGAAGCCCAATTGGGATCTACCTTGTTGAACATATTTTCAAGGATTCCACGAAGCTCATGCTCATCAAATCCTTCGAATCCCTTCTGAGACTTAAGATAGGTATAAAGAGGAAGTTCGTTCTCTCCGTTTACATCAGACTTCTTCATCTGAGGGAAGGTGGTGTTAAAATGCATAGTGCAGAACTCGTGGATCTCTTCGTCGCTTCCGGGTGCCTGTCCGCCAAACTGGTTGCAGGGGATATCAAGGATCTCAAGTCCCTTTTCATGATAATCTCTATAAAGCTGCTCAATGGGCTCATACTGAGGAGTGAAGCCACATCCTGTTGCAGTATTTACGACAAGAATAACTTTTCCCTTGAGGTCTGCAAGCTTAAGTGTTTCGCCGGTTCCGGTTGTTACTTCGTAATCGTAAATCATTTGTTGTCCTCCTTTAAAGTGATATATTTAATTTGACTCAATTTGGTTTTACACAATCGATTATGCCATAAAAAAGTTGCCCCGTCAATAGGGCAACTTGATTGAAATTCTAAAAAGAATATAAACTTATTCCGGTCTGTGTAAATAAAAGCCCTGGAAGTAATCTGCTCCCGCGCCCACAAGGAAATCGAACTCTCCCTTAGTCTCAACGCCCTCTGCAACTACCTTGATCTTGCGGTCGTGGAATGAGCTAATAAGCGAACCCACATTCTCCTGCTTCTCGCTGTCCAGGTCTATGCCGGACAAAAGAGATCTGTCCAGCTTGACGAACGCGGGCTCGTAAAAGTCGACCACTTCCATATTGTTGATACCTACGCCGAAATCATCGATGGAAAGCGGGGACTTTGCCTCCGCGCAATACCACTTTTTCAGCTTTGCAACTTCGGCGGAAAAGAAAGGATACTCAAGTATCTCAAGTATTACGTCAGCCGACTGACGTCCGTAGTATTGAAACAAGACTTCAATCTCTCTCTGGGTAAAATACTCTGTCGGAAAAGAATTAAGGCAGAGGTTTTCGGTATACCCGCGGAGCTGATACTCCTGCAGTGCTCCGAAACAAGTCGCTACTTCTATTATATGAAGTTTTTCCTGCTGCCTGTACTTCTCTATAAGTTCCGTAACGGTCATATCCGTCGGACGCATCAGAGCCTCCCTGGCAAAAATTGTTTTTCCGTCAGGATAAAATATGGACTGGAAAACGTAATTGATCGAGAGCTCTCCTAAAGCTTTTACTATTTCTTTGTCTAAAGGTAAATCTTCAAAATATATCATTATGAAACCTCAACACGAGCCTTTATAATAAAACCTTACCCGTGCTTTGTCAATCACATAATTTGATATATTTATCAGAATATTTCACAACTATGCTACAGGTACTGCGCAACGCCGGTCTCGTCCACCCCGTCCCTAATGCACTTCTCAAGCAGACTTCCGTCCGAATCGCTTATAAGAAACTCGCGTCTCGTCAGTTCGATCATCCTCTCCTCCTCGGTTGTGTATTCGCCGTCAGCCGCCGCAATACCGAAAAGGGCAAAGTATACGATCTTTTTGATCCTTTCGGTACTGGATTTAAAGCTGTCGATCGCTCTTCTGAAATCTACCTGAGAAGGGTGTATCTCCGTGAAGGTCTCATTCATTTCCGCATCATACGCATCAAGCAGTTCATGCTCTTCGTCCTGCAACACGCCATCAACCATAGTAAGATAGTTCGCGATCACCCAAAAAGACTTTTTTTCATCCTTGCTAAGTTCGTGTAAAAACATATGGGACCTCCTTTTTAACTTTGAATTATAAAAACTAAACCTGACTACGCTCCTTAAAACAAATATTTATATAGGTATTATACCACAGATGAAACCCGAAAAATCAATCCTCGCAAACATCTTTCAAACAATTGTAAATATATTCATTAGTTGTTCATCGCAAGGCGTGCGCATCCTAGATGGCATCTTGCTTTCTTCCGTTCAATCAATATATAATTATCTTTGAAAAATAAAGATCAGGTGCAGATAAATGGCAAAACTAACAGTTGATGAAAAATATATGAAGCTTGCAATCGGGCAGGCAAAAAAAGCAAAAGAGCTCGGCGAAGTACCCATCGGTTGCGTAATAGTTTACGACGGTAAGATCATCGGAAGAGGCTACAACAGAAGAAATACAGACAAAAACACCCTTGCCCACGCCGAGATTACGGCAATCAACAAAGCCAGCAAAAAAATCGGGGACTGGCGCCTTGAGGATTGCACCCTCTACGTTACACTTGAGCCCTGCCAGATGTGTTCCGGAGCGATTGTCCAGGCTCGGATTCCCAAGGTTGTGATCGGTTGCGACAACCCCAAAGCAGGATGCGCCGGTTCTATCTTAAACATCTTAAACCATCCCGCTTTCAATCATCAAGTCGAGACCGTCAAAGGGGTTCTCGAAGATGAGTGCAGTAAAATGCTTAAGGACTTTTTCTCTGACTTAAGAAAGCGGTTGAAAACCGAACGTGAAGAAAAGAAGGCATCTGCCGATTAAGCAGACGCCTTCTTTATTATTCCATATAATATCCAATACCATCTTTGAATTACTTAGTTTCCAAATACCTTAAGATAATCCTTCTGGAACTTCTCGATACCCTGATCGGTAAGAGGATGCTTTGTCATCTGCTCGATTACAGAGTAAGGGATAGTTGCGATGTCAGCTCCTGCAAGAGCGCAGTCGGTAACATGAATAGGATTACGGATGGAAGCTGCGATGATCTCGGTCTCGTATCCGTAGATAGCGAAGATATCAGCGATCTGGCGGATAAGCTCGATTCCGGGAGTAGAGATGTCATCAAGTCTTCCAAGGAAAGGAGATACGTAGGTAGCTCCTGCGTTTGCAGCAAGGATTGCCTGGTTAGCGGAGAAGATAAGGGTTACATTGGTCTTGATTCCTTCCTTGCTGAGAACCTTAACAGCCTTAAGGCCTTCAACGGTCATAGGGATCTTAACAACCATATTGGGATGAAGAGCAGCGATCTCGCGGCCTTCCTTGATCATACCTTCCGCATCAACGGTAGTAGCCTTTACTTCGCCTGAAATAGGTCCGTCTACGATAGAAGCGATTTCCTTGAGGATCTCTTCCTGGGGACGTCCGCCTTCTTTAGCGATAAGAGAAGGGTTTGTGGTAACTCCGCAGATAACACCCATGTCATTAGCTTTCTTGATCTCTTCGATCTTTCCTGTGTCAACGAAAATTTTCATGATACATCTCCTTTTGATTTATTATTTGTAAAAAACTTCTCCGAGCATCAAGTCTTTCTTGAAGTCACGGATATTTGTATTCTTGTCGATAAATACAGCCTCGATTCCCATAGCTGCTGCCCAGTCGCCCATCTGCTCCGCGGTAATATCGTAGGAGAAAGCGGTATGGTGCGCTCCGCCGGCAAGAAGCCATGCTTCGGTACCGGTATAGAAGTCGGGCTGGGGAGTCCAGAAATTAATAGCTGTAGGAAGCTTGGGTAAAGGCTTCTCAACCTTCTTGCAGTCAACATCCTGGATAATAAGACGGAATCTGTTGCCAAGGTCGATAAGGGAAGTAGCGATACCGGCTCCGGTCTTTGACTGGAATACAAGTCTCGCGGGATCTTCTCTGTCGCCCATGGACAGCGGCTGGCACTTGATCTGGATAGGTCCGTCGGAAATAGTAGGGCAGATCTCAAGCATATGAGCCTGGATGATTCCCTCTTTCCCCTTAACAAGATTGTAGGTATAATCCTCAAGCATCGAAGTTCCCTTGGGATCTTTCATACCGTAGCTCATAATCTTCATAAGGCGGACCATAGCAGCAACCTTCCAGTCGCCTTCTGCTCCAAAGCCGTATCCCTTTTCCATAAGTCTCTGAATAGCGAGACCGGGAAGCTGCTTTAAAGCGCCGAGGTCGCCAAAGTGAGTAACGATGGCATGGTAATTCTTTTCCTTAAGGAATCTCTCGAAGCCAAGCTCGATCTGTGCCTGAACGGCAACATGCTTCTTAAACTCTTCGGGATCTCTTCCCTCAAGGCAGATATCGTACTTTGAATAATACTCATCTACAAGTGCATTTGTATCGGATGCGGATACAGCCGCAACAGCCTCAGCGATCTCATTAACGGGGTAAGCGTCTACAGTCCATCCGAACTTAAGCTGAGCTTCTACCTTATCACCTTCGGTTACCGCAACATTTCTCATATTGTCGGCAATACGCATAACGCGGATATGTCCGGACTCAACGATACCTACAGCGGTACGCATCCATCCTGCGATCTTTTCCTGTACAGCCTTATCTTTCCAGAAACCGACAACGATCTTTCTCTCGATACGCATTCTCGAAAGGATATGGGCATACTCTCTGTCACCGTGAGCAGCCTGATTCTCGTTCATAAAATCCATATCCATGGTTTCGTACGGAATCTCTTCGTTATACTGTGTATGAAGGTGAAGAAGGGGCTTTCTAAGCTCCTGAAGTCCAAAAATCCAGTTCTTGGCAGGTGAGAAGGTGTGCATCCAGGTAATAACACCGGCGCATTTTTCATCATTATTGGCCTCGTTAAAGGTCTTTCTGATCATATCCGCAGTAAGGAGCGTAGGCTTCCAAACCACCTCAAAAGGAAGCACTCCCGATGCGTTAAGGCCTTCCACCATCTCCTTTGCATGAGCGGCAACGTGCTCAAGGCACTCGTCTCCGTAGAGATCCTGAGATCCGGTGCAAAACCAGAACTGATATTTCTTAACAGTTAACATTTTATAATCCTCCTATATCCTTTTGCCTATTAATTATTGCACTAAATAAGTCATTTATTGCTTTACAGGTCTATAGCCTTGCAGATATC
>JAFPRD010000149.1:0-5353 GCA_017401005.1 Lachnospiraceae bacterium | reverse complement strand
GCACCCATGGGCGAAAAAACACCTCTCACATCAGTGGAACGAAAAACATTCTCAAACGGTTCCACACTGCAAAGAAATCCGACCATTTTTCCGCCTTCAAATGCTGCGACGCCGAAGCCGTTTCCGGATAAATGTTTCAGTATCGGAATGTCTGATATTTCCGGAAGTTCCTGTGTAAATGCTCTCTCATGATCATATACGTCAAGAGCAATTTCCACTGCTTCCTCTGTATATTTCGGTTCAAAGTCTCGAATTATCATTTGTTTCCTTTCTGCAAATACCAATTATCAAGTTGTGGCAGCGATTTTTGCATTTTTGTAAATCCGCTGCCCAGAAAGTCGGATTTTGATAGTTTTAGGCAGCGATTTTTGCAATTTTTGTAATTCCGCTGTCCAGAACAAAAAAAGCATTGAAAGTCTAAGCATCGAAAAAAACAAAAAGCGCAGGAATTGATGCACAAGATCCGGTTTGCCTTACTCGTGTGATAGCAATACTACCGTTTCGACATTCGCGGTCCAGGGGAACTGGTCCACGCAGGCAATCCTCTTTGCTTCGTAGCCGTTTTCAATAAAGATTTCAAGGTCTCTGGCAAGGCTTGTAGGCTTGCAGGAAATATAAAGGATATTTTGCACCCCGTAACCTATTATCTTTCCTATAGCCTTTGGATGAATCCCATCACGGGGTGGATCGAGGATTATCATATCCGGCTTCTCCTCGATATCGTCGATTACTTTAAGTACGTCTCCTGCAATAAACTCACAGTTCTTAAGCCCGTTGCCGGCTGCATTTTCCTTTGCAGCCTCTACGGCCTCAGGTACGATTTCTACACCGATTACTTTGTTAACCGATGGTGACATAAGCTGAGCTATTGTTCCGGTTCCCGAATACAGATCGTAAAGTACACCGACCTTTTCTTTGCTATCTTCCGCTTCCCTTCCAAGAGATCTCATAGCATCCTCTGCAAACTCTCTTGCCTTACTGTATAGCACTTCGCAGCTATAAGTATTGGTCTGGAAGAAGGAAAACTCCGTTATCCTGAATTTTAGTCCGAGCACCTCTTCATTTATATAATCCCTGCCGTAAAGAATATCTGTTTTATCCGACTGAACAACATCCGCCTGTGAATCATTAAAAGTATGAAGGATACTCACTATCTTCCCGTCAAGACTAAGTCTCAAAAGCGCCGAAACATACTCGCTCATATCGAAAGCAAGCTGCGTAGTGGTAACTATAGCAACCATGATTTCTCCGGTCTTGGCTGCTTTTCTGACGAGGAGATGTCTTAAGTATCCTTCATGGCGTAGTCTGTGGTAAAAGCTGAGTCCCTTATCCCTGAAATAGCCGACGGTTATATCAAGGATCTTTCTGTAATCTTCATCAACGATCCTGCATTCTGAAACATTTACGATATCATAAAAGCTTCCCCTTTTATGCATCCCAAGGGCCAAAGGGCCACCCATATACTCATCTCCAAAAGTAAACTCCATCTTATTTCTATAACCATAGGTTACAGGGCTCTTGCAAATATCTTCCCAGGAGTACTTGCCTGACTGCTTCTCAAGAACAGGCAAAAGCAGTTTTTTAACTTGCTCGTTTTTTATCTTAGTCTGTTCTTCATAAGGCATAGAGATATAGGTGCATCCTCCGCACTTGCCAAAATGCGGGCATCCTTCTCCGGTTTCGAGCTCCGACTTTTCAAGCACCTCAAGAAGCGCGCCCTCGGCCTTTCCGTGCCTTAACTTATTGATCCTTGCGCGCACAGTCTGTCCCGGAAGAGAGTTTTTAACAACTACTCTTTCGCCTTCTTTTGTTTCTACTATTCCAATATTGGGGAATCTTATCTCTATAACCTTCCCTACAATCTCTTGTCCTTTTTTCATAAAACCACCAATTTCCTAACTTAAGACTTTAAAAAAGCAGATACTGTAGCTTCAATATCTGCACACAAAAAGTAGGGAACGCATAATATGCCTTCCCTACTAAATAAACTACCTAAACTGAAAGATGTTTTATTCTTCGTCCTCAAAGAATTCGTCGTCGTCAACAAAGTCAGAATCGAAATCATCAAGATAGTCGGGTTTCTTCTTAGCACGGTAGATGATATATCCTACAAGGCATCCGATAGCGATAACTCCGATAACGGCAAGGATGATAACCCAAACCTTAACCTTGCGCTCCTCTTCAACTTCCTCAATAATCTCTTCAGCTTCCTTTTTCTTAAGGAAATTCTTAAGTTTGATATTCTCTTTGATTTCCTCAAACTTTGCGGGAGCTTCAGTTTTAATGCTTCCGATATAATCTTCAAACTTACTCATTATTTCCTCTCTTTCCGGGCTTCCCCCATAAAAGAATTTTCTTAATTTTATCACAACTGTCAGACTTTTTCAAGTTTGGCAAATGAAGCGTACATAATTTTTGTACCGTACGCATCAAAATCTACGGTAACCTTGTAATCCCTCGGCTCTTTTGATATAGATGTCACGACTCCGGTCCCGAACTTGCGGTGCCTGACGGTATCTCCCGTTTTAAACGAAAGCTCTCCGGGATTTGCTGCCGGCATGCCTTTACTAAGTCCGGCTATAGCGTTAAGGTTCTTGATCTCAGATTGCATAGCAGGCTTTCTGGCCTCAGGGGTAGCGTAGCTTTTAAGTCTCGCCGAAGGTCTTCCATAGGATCTGTCATAAGAGTTGTCCGACTTTCTGCCGGATGAATATCTTCTTTCGTAATCATCTTCGTCAAAGTCGCTTCTGCTAAGTCTGCTTCCCGGTACCATACCGTCTATAAGCTCTCCGGGTATTTCCTTGACAAATCTGCTTACGGGATTAAACTGGGTCTCGCCCCGTAGCATTCTCATCTTAGCGCAGGTAATGGTAAGGTATTCCTTCGCTCTTGTAATACCCACGTAGGCAAGGCGCCTTTCTTCTTCCATATCCTCATTGTCCCCTGAAGATATCGTAGTCATCCCCGGGAACAATCCGTCCTCCATTCCGGCGATGAAAACTCTCGGAAATTCCAGTCCCTTGGCACTGTGGAGTGTCATAAGGAGGACTCTTCCGTCCCCGTTATCTATATTATCGATATCCGAAACGAGCGCTACCTCTTCAAGAAATCCCGTAAGAGAAGGATCTTCCGCAGTTTCCTCGTAAGCGACCGCTTTATTTACAAGCTCATCTACATTGGATATACGATCGTCCGCAGACTCTTCGTCCTGGTCCTTTAGATACTCATAATAATCGGTTTCCTCGATAATCCTGTTTAAGGTCTCCGCGATACCGATCCCCTCCATCTCAGCCCTGCGCCCCTCGATAAGCTTAACAAAAGCCCCTATTTTAAGAGCGGCTTTACCAAGTCCGGATATATTATCGGCATTTTGCATCGCTCCGAAGAGTGAATCATCCGTGATTTCCGCAAAATCAAGCAATTTATCTATCGTAGCTGTGCCGATACTTCTTTTGGGGACGTTAATGATCCTTCGAAGCGCTACCTCATCCAGTCCGTTTTCAATCGTCTTAAGATAAGCGATCATATCCTTGATCTCGGCTCTTGCGTAGAAGTTTGTACCGCCGACAACATTGTACGGTATGCCTCTTATAACAAGTCTCTCTTCGATAAGTCTTGCCTGGGCGTTTGTTCTGTAAAGTACAGCGAAATCATTGTATGAACATCCGTCTCTTCTGACGCTTGTAGAAATCTCATCAACTATCGTATCCGCTTCCTCGTATGCATTATCAAGCTGCATAAAACGGATCTTATGACCGGCTCCCTCTGCGGTCCAAAGACTCTTGCTCTTTCTGGAGCGGTTGTTTGCGATAACAGCATTTGCCGCGTCGAGAATCGTTTGGGTGGAGCGGTAATTTTGCTCAAGTTTTATTACTTTAGCTTCCGGATAAAACTCTTCAAAATCCAGGATATTACGTATATTGGCGCCTCTGAATTTGTAGATGGACTGGTCATCGTCTCCGACGACGCAAAGATTTTTGTATTTATCCGCAAGAAGCCTTATAAGTTCGAACTGAGCCTTGTTTGTATCCTGATACTCGTCAACGCTTATATACTTAAATCTTTCCTGATAAAAATCCAGAATCTCGGGATTTTCGTTAAAAAGCTGAACGGTCAGCATAATAATATCGTCGAAATCGACGGCGTTGCTCTTTTTAAGCTGATCCTGGTATTCCTTGTAGGCTCTTGCTATAACTATCTTTGTAAAATCACCAAAGGTTTCAAGAGAGTACTGCGCCGCCGATATAAGATTATCCTTGGCGCCTGATATAGCGTTAAGAAGCGTCTTTTCTTTGTAGCTTTTTGTATCAATATTCAGTTTCTTACAAACATTCTTCATAACGGTCTTTTGATCGTCGCTGTCATAGACCGTAAAATTGATATCGTATCCCAGGCGGTCAATATGCCTTCTGAGGATACGCATACAGGTGGAGTGGAAGGTTGTAACCCAGATTCTCTCTCCGCCTTCTCCTACCATCGCGGTAACCCTGTCACGCATCTCTCCGGCCGCTTTGTTGGTAAAAGTAATTGCAAGAATGTTTACAGGGTCTACTTTCTTGTCATGTATTAGGTGCGCAATACGGTTCGTAAGCGTCTTAGTCTTACCTGAGCCCGCTCCGGCAAGAATAAGCAGTGGACCCTCTGTAGTTTCCACTGCCAGTTTTTGCTGCGAATTTAAAGTATTGTAATCAATCATATATAATCCTTAAAATATCGTATTATTTGAAAAGGTCGTTTTTGGGCGAACGTCTTTCAGACGAATACTTAAGTCCCGAAACCTTTTCCCTTCTGAGCTTTTCGGCCGTTTTGTTTTTCTCGGCTTTAAGCTTGGCGATCCTCATAGCCTCCATTGTAGCTTCCTTGGCAGCCTTTTTGCGCATTTCATCATCGTATGCGCTCTCTCTTTCGATAATATAATCGTCGGCTATCTCGTCAACCATCTGCTCAATGATATACTTTTTAAGATAAATATCGTAGGAAAGCTCACAGATAAAGGCAAATTTCTTGAGGTATTCCCTTTTGCTCTCAGGTACATTCTCAAAGGCATCGCTTATAGCTTCAAGATTTTGGGAAACCTCTTCGCGAAGCTTTCCGCGGGATCCCTTAAGCAGATTAGCCATGCAGATATAAATATCCTCTATACCAAAGCCCTTGTCTTTTCTCTTTCCAAAAAACTCAGCCGTTATAGGAGTAAGAAGGGTTTGAATATCTCCTATAGACATAAAATTTTTGAAGTAAAAAATAAACAAAAGCTCATAGAGATGATCTTTTGAATAACGCTTTTTGATCGGCGGGGGGATAAGGTCATTTTTGGCGTAATTGTTTATCATCGTCTTTGTAAGGACCTTATCTT
>JAFPRD010000148.1:0-11085 GCA_017401005.1 Lachnospiraceae bacterium | reverse complement strand
CCTTCGGCCGTAAAGGAACTTACTAAGTCACTTTTAGAGAAGCATAAGAGAGTTATCTTTAACGGAAACGGATATACCGATGAATGGGTTGTTGAAGCCGAAAAGAGAGGACTCGACAACTTAAAGAGTCTTCCCGATGCAATGCCCAGATGGATCTCCGATAAGAGCATCGAGCTCTTTACAAAGCATAAGATCTTTACAAAGGAAGAAATCCTTTCAAGATACGAGATCCTTCTTGAGAACTATTCAAAGACCCGCCATATCGAGTCACTGACTTTACAGGAGATGGTAAGAAAAGATTTCCTTGAGGGACTTATTGCTTACCAGAGCGATGTTCTTGACGAAGCAATAAAGAAAAAGAGCATTCTTCCCGACTCACCCTGCAGCCTTGAAAGCCATGTCGCATCAAAGCTCGATTGTGTATCAGCGAAAATCGTAAAGGCTCTTGATAAGCTTTCGGAGGATACCGCAGAGGCTGAGAAAAATACAGACGCCCTTTCCTGTGCAAAGTTCTATCAGGATACGGTTCTTGCGGATATGGAAGTATTAAGATCCTATGTAGACGTAGCCGAGAGTATGATCCCCGAAAGTTATCTTCCTTATCCTACTTACGGCGAGATGCTTTTCTCATTAAGATAAGCCTTGTCCCGAATACCAAAAACAAGAAACGCTTAGAGGTTAAAAATGAGCAATCAAGAGACTACACAGATTAATTACGATTTGGAGCGCGATGCCTGCGGTATAGGCATGATCGTCAATATTAACGGTATTGGTGATTACCGCGTACTTGACGATGCGCTTACTATAGTGGAAAAACTTGAACACCGCGCCGGTAAAGATGCCTCAGGGCAGGTTGGCGACGGTGTCGGAATCCTCCTTCAGATTTCTCACAGTTTTTTCAAAAAAGCCACTAAAAGCGCCGGTATCCAGATCGGGGAGAGGGGCGATTACGGAATAGGAATGTTCTTCCTTCCCGGGGATAAATTAAAGAGGACCTTCGCTAAACGCATGCTTGAAGTAATACTTGAAAAAGAAGGTCTTCCGTTCCTCGGATGGAGGGATGTTCCCGTACGCCCCGAAATCCTCGGGAAAAAGGCTGCGGATTGTATGCCTTACATAGCACAGTGTTTTGTGAAAAGACCTGAGGATACCGAAAGAGGATACGAATTTGACAGGCGTCTTTATGTGGTAAGAAGAGAGTTTGAACAAAGCTCTGAGGATACTTATATTTGCTCATTTTCCTCAAGAACCATTGTCTACAAGGGAATGTTCCTTGTAGATCAGCTTCGCGCCTTTTACGACGATTTAAGAAGCAAGGATTATAAGAGCGCCATCGCTCTTGTACACTCAAGATTTTCGACCAATACAACACCTTCATGGAACCGCGCTCACCCCTATCGTATGATCGCTCATAACGGCGAGATCAATACGATAAGGGGAAATGCGGACCGTATGCTTGCAAGACGTGAGACCATGACTCCCGCTTTCGATGAAAAGGACAGGGACAAGATCTTCCCCGTGATCTCGAGCTCGGGATCTGACTCTGCGATGCTTGACAATACCCTTGAGTTTCTTTATATGAACGGCATGGATCTTCCTCTTGCGATGATGATGCTTGTTCCCGAACCCTGGAAGCATAACGGCTTTATGAAACAGGAGAGAAAGGATTTTTATCATTACTACGCAACGATGATGGAGCCCTGGGACGGGCCCGCTGCTATTCTTTTCACCGATGGTGATGTTGTCGGAGCAACGCTTGACAGAAACGGACTCAGACCTTCAAGATATTACGTCACCGATGACGGCAGACTTATCTTAAGTTCCGAGGTGGGAGTCCTTGATATAGAGCCCGAACATATAGTTAAAAAATCAAGGCTTTCTCCCGGAAGGATCCTTCTTGTGGATACAAAGAAAAAGAGGATCATCTCTGACGAGGAGTGTAAGGAATACTACGCTACGAGAAAGCCATACGGAGAATGGCTTGACCAGAGCCTTTTAAAGCTTCGGAGTCTTTCCATTCCCAATAAAAAAGTCCCTGTTCATTCCCAAAAGATGAGGGACAGATTATACAAGGTCTTCGGATACAATTACGAGGATGTCAAGGTGCAGATCCTTCCTATGGCTGAAAACGGAGTAGAGCCCACAGCTTCCATGGGACATGATGTGCCTCTTGCCATGCTCTCAAATATGCATCCGTCCCTTTTCCACTACTTTAAACAGCAGTTTGCCCAGGTAACCAATCCTCCCATCGACTCTTTAAGAGAGAAGGTTGTCACCGATACAACGGTTTATATAGGATCCGACGGAGACCTTCTACAGGAAAAGAGCGCCAACTGCAGAGTCCTTGAGATAGAGCACCCGATCCTTACGGGCGTCGATCTTATGAAGATCAAAACTCTCGACAGGGAGGGATTTAAGCCCGAGGTTATCTCACTTTTATACTACAAAAACACTTCCCTTGAGAAAGCTCTTGAACAGCTTAACGTGGCTGTGGACAGAGCTGCTCTTCTCGGAAAGAATATACTTATCCTTTCGGACAGAGGAGTGGATGAAAACCATGTTCCCATTCCTTCACTGCTCGCGGTATCTTCCGTTGAGCAGCACCTTGTACGCACAAGAAAGCGTACCGCCGTTTCCATCATCTTAGAGAGCGGCGAAGTAAGAGACGTTCACCAGTGCGCTGCACTTATGGGATACGGCGTCAGAGCAATCCACCCCTATCTTGCACATGAATGTATAGGCGAGCTGATCGAGATCGGTCTTCTTGATAAGGATTTTTCTACCGCTGTTGACGATTACAACAAAGCCCTCCTTGGCGGCGTTGTTAAAATCGCTGCAAAGATGGGTATATCAACCTTGCAGTCCTACCAGTCCGCAAGAATTTTCGAAGCAGTCGGCCTTTCAAAGGAGATGATAGACCGCTACTTTACCGGTACGGTTTGTCACGTTGGCGGAGTCGGAATAAAAGAAATCTCAGAGGACGTCACATACAGACATGACAAAGCCTTTGATCCCTTGGGACTTCCCGTTGATGCAAGCCTTGATTCCGTGGGATTCCACGGCCTTAGAAGCGGAGAGGACAAGGAAAACCACCTCTACAGCCCCGAGATAATAGTTACCCTTCAGCAGTCCGTAAGAAGCGGAGATTACGGAAAGTTCCGTGAGTATACGGATATGGTTGATGATGAAAAGTATCCTCACACCTTAAGGAGTCTTTTTGAAATCGTTCCTGCCGGAAAGCCCATTCCGATTGAAAAGGTTGAAAGCGAGGAATCGATCGTTAAGAGATTTCAGAGCGGTGCTATGAGTTACGGCTCTTTATCCCAGGAAGCCCACGAATGCCTCGCGGAAGCGATGAACAGGCTTGGGGGCAAGTCAAATACCGGCGAGGGCGGCGAGCTTTCGTCAAGATTCGGAACAATCAAAAACAGCGCGGTTAAGCAGGTTGCTTCCGGAAGATTCGGCGTAACCAGCGAGTATCTTACAAGCGCTAAAGAAATACAGATAAAGATGGCTCAGGGAGCAAAGCCCGGCGAGGGCGGACATCTTCCCGGGAAGAAGGTTTACCCTTGGGTAGCGACAACAAGGTTTTCAACTCCGGGAGTTGCGCTTATATCGCCTCCTCCTCATCATGACATCTACTCTATCGAAGACCTTGCACAGCTTATATATGACCTGAAAAATGCCAACAGGGATGCGAGAATCTCGGTTAAACTTGTTTCCGAAGCCGGTGTCGGAACAATAGCAAGCGGTGTTGCAAAGGCGGGAGCCGATGTCATCCTGATCTCCGGATATGACGGAGGAACCGGAGCAGCGCCGATCTCATCCATTCACCATGCGGGTCTTCCTTGGGAAGTCGGACTTTCCGAGGCCCATAAGTGTCTTGTGGAAAACGGCTTGAGAGACAGAGTTATCTTAGAGACTGACGGAAAACTGATGAGCGGCAGAGATGTAGCCATCGCAGCACTCCTCGGAGCCGAGGAATTCGGATTTGCTACAGCACCCCTTGTTTGTATGGGATGTATGATGATGAGGGTTTGCTCTAAGGACACCTGTCCCGCCGGAATCGCTACCCAGAACGCAGAGCTTCGCAAGCGTTTTGCCGGTAAGCCGGAGCATGTTATGAACTTTATGCTCTTTATTGCAAGACAGCTCAGGGAGATCATGGCGGAAAACGGATTTAAATGTCTTGACGAGATGGTCGGCCGGAGCGACCTTCTTAAAAAGAAGGAGTCACACGCTTCCGAAAGAGCCGGACTTATCGATTTGTCTTATATCCTTAAGGATGAGAACCTTCCGAGGGATGAAAAAGGAAACATCATCCCGGTTCACTTCGGGGGAGAAAGAGTCGATCCCTTGGGACTTGAAAAGAGCAAGGATGTTAAAGTTTTACTTCCTGCATTTAAAAATGTTTTCGAAAAAAAGAATCCTTCAAAGACAAGCAGCGTAGATGTGGAAGTTTCAAGTACGGACAGAAGCTTCGGAACGATCCTTGGAAGCGAAGTTACAAAGAAATTCGGAAATTCTCTTTCCGAGGATACGATACTTATTAATGCTAAGGGCGGAGGCGGACAGAGCTTCGGAGCTTTCCTCCCTAAAGGAATAACCATAAGACTTTCCGGAGATGCCAATGACGGCTTCGGAAAAGGTCTATCCGGCGGAAAGCTTATAGTAACGCCGCCAGGGAAATCAACCTTTGAGCCCGGTGAAAATGTTATTGTCGGTAACGTGGCTCTTTACGGAGCTACCGCAGGAAAGGCATATTTTTGCGGGGTAGCGGGAGAGAGATTCTGCGTAAGAAATTCCGGAGCTTTGGCAGTATCCGAAGGATGCGGAGACCACGGTCTCGAATATATGACGGGAGGTAAAGCCGTAATATTAGGGCCTACGGGAAAGAACTTTGCGGCGGGTATGAGCGGCGGAACCGCTTACGTCCTCGACAGGGAACACACTCTTTATCTTCGTACCAATAAGGATATGGTTTCGCTGTCTGAAGTGACAGAGAAATACGATATCTTAGAACTCGAAGATATATTAAAGGACTACGTAAAAGAAACAGGATCTAAACTTGCAGGCGAAATACTTGAAAACTTTGAAAGTTTTCTGCCCGATTTTAAGAAGGTTGTTCCCAACGACTATTTCAGAATGCAGACTCTTATCGGAAAAAACGAGGAGCAGGGAATCCCTTACGAAAAGGCTGTTCTGGAAGCATTTGAGGAGATGTGTAAAAATGGGTAAACTAACAGGATTTATGGAAGTAAAAAGAAAAAACAACCCAATGGTTACCTGCGAAGAGCGCATTAAAAACTTTTCGGAGTTCTATACCGGTTTACCCGAAAAGGAAAGAAGGCAGCAGGCATCAAAATGTATGGACTGCGGCGTCCCCTTTTGCCAGTCGGCGATGAAACTTTCGGGGATGGTAGTGGGTTGCCCTCTTCACAACCTTATCCCTGAGTGGAATGACGAACTCTACAAAGGACATGACAGACACGCGTTTGAAAGACTTATAAAGACCAACAATTTCCCGGAGTTCACCGGAAGGGTCTGTCCCGCCCTTTGTGAAAAAGCCTGTATGTGCGGTCAGTGGGATGACGCGGTAACTGTCCATGACAACGAAAAGTATTTGATCGAAACCGCATACGAAAAGGGGTATATGAAGCCCAATCCCCCCGCAAAAAGAAGCGGAAAAAAGGTTGCTGTAATAGGAAGCGGACCTTCCGGTCTTGCGGCAGCAGTCCAGCTAAACCACAGAGGTCACCTTGTTACGGTATTTGAAAGACAGGACCGTATAGGCGGACTTTTAATGTACGGCATTCCCAATATGAAGCTTGATAAAAAGGTCATCTTCCGAAGACAAAAGCTTATGGAAGAAGAGGGAATCGTTTTTAAGACCGGAGAGAATATTGATTCCGCGGAAAAGGTTAAAAAGCTTAAAGAGGAGTTTGATGCCGTTATCCTGTGCTGCGGCGCTAAAAAGGCAAGAAGTTTACCGGCAGCTTGCCAAAAAGAAGATAAGCAAAACGAGAATAAATTGATTCCTGGAGCATATATGGCGGTGGACTTTTTAACAAGCGCCACCAAAGACGTCCTAAAGGCTGCTGATACAGAAAAGAAGAATACTCTATCTGAAGACAGTGAAAGTAGAATAACCGACGGCAATATAGATTTTAAGATTTCCGCGGCGGGCAAACATGTAGTTGTAGTAGGCGGCGGAGATACGGGAAACGACTGTATCGGAACCGTTATAAGGCAAGGGTGCAAGTCGGTAACTGCCCTTGAGATGATGCCAAAGCCTCCAAAAGAGAGAGCCGCAAGCAATCCCTGGCCCGAATGGCCGAAGGTTCTAAAGACGGATTACGGACATGAAGAAGCCATATACAAATTCGGAAAAGACCCAAGAGTTTTCGAGACAACGGTTAAAAGCGTAAACACCGGAAAGAAAGGTGAAATAAAAAGTATCGTAACCGTTTCTTTAAAGTGGGAAGGCGGTAAATTTACGGAAGTGGCCGGAAGCGAAAAAGAGATTCCTTGTGATATGCTTCTTATCGCGGCGGGATTTGTAGGCTGCGAGGATTATACCGCGGATGCTTTCGGAGTAAAGCTCTCGAAAAGAGGAGTCGTAGAGACAGCAGAAGGAGCTTTTGATACTTCAGTGCCCGGAATCTTTACCGCAGGCGATATGCACAGAGGACAGTCACTGGTTGTCTGGGCGATTTATGAGGGAAGAAAATGCGCGGCAGAGGTAGATAGATACCTGATAGGATATTAACAAATAAAGGGCGGACCCCGGCAGATTTTGCCGGGGTATTTCCCGTTTAAATAAATGTTTTAAGGAGTATGTACTAAAGATGGATGAATTAAGAGAAGAGTGCGGAGTATTCGGTATATGGTCGCCTGAAAAAAAGGCACTTCCCTACATTGTTGCAACAGGCCTGACCGCTTTGCAGCACAGAGGTCAGGAAGCTGCGGGAATGGCAATCAACGAGGACAGAAATATTCGCTATCATAAAGCTCCCGGACTTGCCGGCGATGTGTTTACGCATCAGGTCTTGGAGGAAATGGGAAGCGGACAGATCGCGGTAGGACACGTAAGATATGCAACGACGGGAGGAGGTAGCGCTTTAAACGCCCAACCGATGGTTGTCAGACACGTAAAAGGTCAGCTTGCCCTTTGCCATAACGGAAATCTTACCAATTCCTCAAAGCTTCGAAGGGAGCTTGAACTTAAGGGATGTATCTTCCAGACAACATCGGATACGGAAGTAATATCGTACATCATTACAAGAAAAAGGCTTGAAAAGCCCTCCATAGAAAGCGCTCTTGAGGCAGCGATGGACGAAATTAAGGGGGCTTATTCCTTAGTTCTGACCTCTCCCACAAAGCTTATGGCCTGCAGAGATCCGCTGGGAATGCGCCCGCTTGTATATGGACAGACGGATGACGGAAGCTATGTATTTGCTTCCGAGACCTGTGCGCTTACCGCTGTGGGAGCTAAGCTTATAAGAGACGTAAAACCGGGAGAGATAATTGTAATTGACGGCAGCGGAATAAGGAGTATCGAAACCCACTGCAATAAAGAAAAGAGAAAGCTTTGCGTTTTTGAATACATATATTTTTCGAGACCTGATTCTGTTATCGAAGGGGAGAGCGTACATGAGGCGAGAGTAAGAGCGGGAAAGTATCTGGCAAAGAATCATCCTGCAAAGGCGGATATTGTGATCGGGGTTCCCGATTCGGGACTTGACGCAGCCTTAGGGTTTTCTATGGAGTCCGGAATCCCTTACGGAATAGGACTTATAAAGAATAAGTATATCGGACGGACCTTTATAGCTCCCGGACAAACCTACAGAGAAAACCTTGTTTCGCAAAAAATGGGTCCCATAGAATCCGTTTTAAAAGGAAAAAGCGTGGTTCTTGTGGATGACTCAATTGTAAGGGGTACAACCAGCGAAAGGATCGTTGCGATGATAAGAAAGGCAGGAGCAAGGAAGGTTCATATGAGAATATCCTCGCCGCCTTTTTTAAATCCCTGTTACTTCGGAACGGATGTGGATTCAAGAGAAAATCTTATAGCGGTCCATCACACAAATGATGAGATCTGTAAGATGATAGGCGCGGATTCTTTGGGATTTTTATCACCAATGGATGCCCGTAATCTGACCGGTGCCGATCCTGAGAGCTTTTGCGCCGCCTGCTTTGACGGTAAATATCCATTGGATAAAGAAGAATAGATAAATTAAATCTGGCCGGTATAATTATTTCTCTTCGATAAGAGCTCTTACAAATTCGTAAACTCTTCTTGAGGAGGAGATATAGAGCTTTTCCTCGGTGGTATGAATGTCCTTCATATCGGGGCCGATGGAAACGCAGTCAAGATCGTTTATCTTGTTTCCTAAAAGTCCGCATTCGAGGCCTGCATGAATGGCTTTGAGTGCGGGCTTTTTGCCGTACATCTTTTCAAAGAGACCCATCATCTTTTCTCTTAGAGGAGAATCGGCTCTGTAAGCCCAACCGGGATAATTTCCGCTTGTTACGGTCTCGCCTCCGAAGGTCTTTGCAAGAAGGACGGTCTTTTCGGTAAGCTCATTCTTAGCGCTTTCTACGCTGCTTCTTATGGAGAAGGTTGTATGAACTGCCGGTGCGCCGTCTTTTTCGGTAAGCTCGATGATACCAAGGTTAAGGGAAGTCTCAACAAGCCCTTCGATATCGCCGCTCATAGTCTGGACACCGTTAGGGCAGGTAAAGATGAACTTTAAAGCGCCCTCAGCGTCGAAAAGCTTTGCATTGTCAGAAGGAGATACCTTCTTAACTCTTACGTAAAGTCCGGGATCTTTTGATGCAAATTCCCTTTTTAGATCTGCCTCAAAAGATGAAGCATACTTTTCAAAAGCCTCACAGTCTTTTACTGCTACAGTCAGGTTAGTAACTCTGGGGATAGCATTGTCCGCAAGTCCGCCCTTTAAAGAGGAGATATATACTTTATCGTTTTTTGACTCTTCGTAGGATACAAGAAGTCTTCCCGTAAGCTTATTTGAGTTTGCTCTTCCTTTAATGATCTCTTCGCCGGAATGTCCTCCGAGAAGTCCGCCGATCTCTACTTCGTAAAAGCTGAGTCCGTCAGCAGAAACTTCCTTTACCGGGAAGAATGCATTAAGTCTGAGGCCGCCGGCACAGCTTGTAAGGAAGATTCCCTCATCCTCGGAGTCAAGGTTTAAGAGTCTGTTTCCTTTAAGCATAGAAAGGTCAATGCCTGCAGCGCCTTCCATACCGGTTTCTTCGTTAGTTGTAAATACAACCTCGAGACGGGGATGCTTCAGGCTTGGATCGTCCAAAAGAGCAAGTCCCGAAGCAACGGCGATTCCGTCATCTCCGCCTAAGGAGGTGCCTTCTGCGTAGATGTAGTCTTCTTTTTCGTTTACCTTTACCTTAAGGGGCTCCTTTTTCATATCGATATTAAGCTCGGGCTTATGCACCGCAACCATATCCATATGTCCCTGAATGATGAGAGGGGGCTCGTTTTCGTATCCCGGGGTAGCTTCTTTTATAATGATGACATTCTTAAGATCGTCCTGATAAGTCTCTAAGCCGCGCTCTTTGCCAAACGCAGCAAGATAATCGCTGATGGCATCCACATTGTAGGAGCCGTGAGGAATCTTTGTAAGCTCCTCGAAATAGTAGAAAAGTTTTGAAGGTTCAAGATTTGATAAAACGCCCATATTTAAATCCTTTCAACTGCGTTTGAAAATTTCGTTAAAAAATTATCAAATAAATAACACAGAAAATAAATTTAGTAGTATAATGGTTAATCATACACCAACATTAAGAACAATTCAAACGAGGTTACAGATGATTTTTACCAATAATGCTCTTGGCGTCATCCTTATAGTGGTTGCAGTGCTTATAGTGCTTTGTCTTTTATTTATTGTTATATTTGCCATAGGCCTTGCAAGGATGGTTGCCTATCCCCATATCATCTCAATCCCTGACGAGATAAAGTACGAAAAAGAAAAGGGGATGTGGAAGGATTTCGATAATCTTTCAAAAGAGGAGTTTAAGATCGCGTCCTACGACGGATATGAGCTTAACGCCATTTATATACCGGCTGATGAAAAGAGCGATAAATACGTTATCATATCCCACGGTTACAGCGGCTGCAGATTGGGAAGCGTCAAGTATCTCCATCTTTTCAGGCGCCTTGGTTTTAATGCTGTAATGTACGATGACAGAGGCCACGGAGACAACGAAAAGACCTATTGCACTATGGGGTTTAGGGAGAGCAGGGATCTTATAAGCGTAATAGATTACGTATACGGAAGATTCGGAGATGATATACTCCTCGGACTTCACGGAGAGTCTATGGGATCGGGACTTACAAATACCGCTCTCAAGTACTCACCAAAGGTTAGATTTATCGTAAGCGACTGCGGATATGCAGACCTCCCTGAGCTTTTAAAATATCTTGTGAGTCACAATCTTCATCTGCCCGGATTTTTGGAGAAGGCTGCGGGCATCGCCTCAAAACTTATTTATAAATACAATTTTAAAGAAGTTAAGCCCATCGAGCAGATAAAAAACAACGAAATCCCCATCTGCTTTTTCCACGGAGAGGATGACGACTTCATCCCCTGCGAGCATGCAAAGAAGATGTATGAGGCGAATAAGGGATACAAGGAGCTTTATATAGTACCCGGTGCCGGACATGCTATGTGCGTTATTACTGATGAGGAAGCTTATTTTTCCAATGTTAAAGGCTTTTTAAGCCGGATCGGGGTTATTTAGATTTATTCGGGAGTAGGATGCGAAACCGTATATAAGTTATTTTTTGTACTAAGGAAGAGATACTATGTTTGCTGATGAAAATGTTATCAGAGTAAAGCACGAAATCCTCGAAGAGGTTGCAAAGCTTGCTTTTGCGGGTGAGCTTGAAGAGAAAAAGGGAGATCTCCCCTATAAGCTGCACAAAGGCCCCAAGCCCCAGTACAGGTGCTGTATCTACAGAGAAAGGGAGATTACAAGAGAAAGAATAGAGCTTGCCATCGGAAGGACTCTTTCCGGAAACAGCGAGAAAAATATAATCCAGGTTAT
>JAFPRD010000147.1:0-7121 GCA_017401005.1 Lachnospiraceae bacterium | reverse complement strand
CTTAAAGAGCTGTTCCAAAAGCACATCAAGATTATCGCCCTTCATAGCCGAAACCGGAACAACCTCCGTAAAATCAAGCTCCTTGCGGTAGGTGTCGATAAAAGGAAGAAGCTGCTCTCTTTTTACAGTGTCTATCTTGTTGATCACAAGAAAAACAGGGCACTTTGTCTTTTTCAGCTGTTCGATGATATGCCTTTCGCCGGCGCCGATATAATCCGTGGGCTCAACAAGCCACACGGCTATATCAACTTCATTTAAAGTCTTAACCGCTACTCCCACCATATAATCTCCGAGCTTAGTCTTTGATTTATGGATTCCGGGGGTATCGAGAAAAACAATCTGTCCTCTGTCATCGGTATAAACGGTCTGTATTTTGTTTCTGGTGGTCTGGGGCTTGTTGCTTGTAATAGCGATCTTTTGACCGATAAGGTGGTTCATCAAGGTTGATTTTCCGACATTCGGTCTTCCTATAAGGGCAACAAACCCCGACTTTGTAGTATTACTCATTCTTTTTTCCTTTACGGATTATTTTTTGTCCTGCACGGGAGCCTCTGCCGGAGCAGGTGCAGGTGCTGCATTAGGCTGAGCAGGTGCACTCTGAGACTGAGCGGGCGCAATATTTTGAGCGTAAACAGGAGGCTGCGCGGCTTTCTTTAAAGCTTCCTCTTCTCTGAGCTTTCTGGCCTTTCTGATGTTAAATCTGACGATCGCTCTGATTGCCATAGCGATACCGAAGATAATACCGCCCCAGATAAGAAGATGAGGAAGGGCTGCGATAAACCAGATAATAAAGTCCTGGATTCCTTCGCCAAGATTTCTGATGCTTCTTGTAAACTTACTTGAAAGTCTGTCCCAGAATGTCTCGGGGTCGGGCTCTGTGTAGGTAAGCTCCTTAACCTCGCTGATTGCCATAGTGATAGTACTGTAGGTAACCTTATTGTCGTAGGTGCGAAGCTGGCTTTCCATGCTCTGGAGCTGATATCTGATATCCGTAAGCTTATCTTCGATAGTTAAGATATCGTACATCTCCGTAGCCTGTTTCATAAGCTCAAGAAGTCTTTCCTCTTCAGTCTCAAGGGCCTTTTTATGGCTTTCAAGATCGACGTAAGCAAGGGTGATGTCCTGAACGTTTTCGTTCTTGCTCTTAACATTGCAAAGAGAGGAAATGCTCTCTAAGAAAGCATCAAGGTTCTCTCTCGGAATACGGATGGTGTAGCTAGCGTTACGGCTGTCCGTAGCTTTGTAATTACCATAGTAATCGTATCTACTTCCGTTCCAGGTATTCTGGCTTTCCACATATCCGTCAAGCTCGTAAACCTTGGTATCTATTGCCGAGATAAGTGCATCAAATTCCTTTGTCTCAACATCGATATCTACGGTCTTGATAAGCTTTCGGTTGTTATCAACCTTTTTCTTGTCCGATACAGACGCTGAATCCGATACGGTTTCGGCAGGCGCCCCGGTTACCGATCCGCTTGAAGTTCCAAAATCGGCTACCGCCTCTTCGCTCATTTCGTAATCATAGTTGTAATCGTAATCATCATAATACTCCGAAGGCGAATAAGCAGCAGTTGCTGCTGAATCGCTGTTCGAATAGAACGATTTTCCGACACTTCCGCCACCGCAGCCGCCGATCAAAAGCGCTCCGGTAAGCACTACTCCAAGAACTGATAAAACCTTTTTTTTCATAATTTTTCCTCCCTTGATTAACTTAAAACAAGTTAACTACACTTAAAACAGGTTTTCAATCTTGTCAAACAACTCTTTTTCCTCTTTTATCTTAGCGGCGCTTCCGATTACAACCAGCTTGTTCTGAGAAAGGAAAGATCTCAGATGCTTAGCTGTGTTTCTGATATCCTCTACGCTGCAATTAAGAGCTTCAAGTCTGGATTTATTAAGCTTTTCTTCCGTCATACCGTTTAGGTATGCTCCGAAGGAACGCACGCCCTTTCCGGAGGCGGTAAGGGGTGAATCGAGTTCACCGAAAGTACCGATAATGTACTTTGTCATAGTTCTTTCGTCAACATCAAATTTCTCCATTGCTTCGGGAGCTTCCTCGTAAACCTTGATGCTTCTGGAAAGATTGGGATCTCTGTAGGATGAAAAGAAGCTGTCACCGCCTCTCTTGAATCCGCTTGAGCAGCCGTATGCTCCGCCCTTAACTCTGATGTTTTCCCAAAGATAATTATATCCCATGATGGTCTTAAGTACGGCAAGTGCTCCTGTATACTCAAGTCCGTCCTTTTTAAAGTTTCCGCTTCTGCAAACGTACTGAACCTGTCCGGAAGTCATAAAGCCTTCGTTTTCCTTTATCAGCTCAGGAACAAAGTTTTCTTTTCTTACTTCATCCTTAAAGAGACAGTTTTTAAGGTCTGATACGCTCTCTCTGATACCCTGGGCGCCCGCCTCGTCCTCGGACGTAAGATCGACGAAAAAGTTTTCCTCTCTGAAGGCGATGTGTATAAACTCTTTAAGCTTTGCGGAAATCTCCTCTTTCTTTGAATCAAAATTATCGGTAAGGTCTGCTAAGAATCTGTAAAACTCTATACCACCGGTCATATCCATGACTCTTCCGGTCTTATTAAGTCCGGCGGCAGCTCTCAGTGCGGCAAACGCATTTCCCGAAGACATCATAGACGACTGCATCTGTGACTTAGTCTCGTTAAGGATTTCAAGTATTCTTGTGCTGTCGTCAAGATTAGATTCAAAAAGGATCTCTTTAACGATCTTTAAAACATCAGCGGCATTCTCATACAGATATTTAACTCTGACAAGGAAGTTAAACTTATATTCGTCGGAATTATCAACATTTCCGTATACTTCTTTAGAAAAGCTGCATCCGCCGGCAACGAGATCAAGCTCGTTATTGAGTTCAGCGTATTTATGCTCCTTGGTATCTATCTGACCGAGGATATTTGAGATAAGGGCCGCGTAAGGATAAAGATCTCCCGGGAGGTCCTTTAGGTCAAAGGCAAGAGTAAGATAAGAAATACCTGTAGTTCTGTAATTATGAAGAAGGGCTTTTACCCCTGCGATTTCGGTAAGCTTATTGTCGTAGGGAAGAGCTTCTTTTTTAATATCATCTCTCGAAATAAGAGGGATAGTGGCAAGAGCTTCGGGTGAATCAACCTGCTCCTGGAAAGCACGAAGCTTTTCAAAATCAGCCTTGATCTTATCTATCTCCTCATCGCTTAAAGATGCCTGATACTTAGCTAACTTTTTCGCAAGCTCAGCAGCCTTTTTCTCGGCGAGTCCAAGCTCGGGCTCTAAAGTTATAAATGTAGAATATGTATTGTCAATGAAAATAGCCTTAAGGAGCTTCTCGAAGTAATCGGTTTTTACATACTCCTTCATTTTCTTATACATATCAAGGCATTCAATATGTATAAACGGCTTATCATCATCGTAAAGCCAGGAATCCAACGCCTGAAGCCCGTACATGAGTCCCTTGGGGAATCTTCCGAAATCAGCCTCTCTGTAGGAAAATTCCTGTTTAACGATTGCAGCCATAAGAGCCTTCTTATCAAAGCCCTCTTTAACGATTTTCCCTATAACTTCGTTTACTGTATCTGTAAATTCCTTTTCACGGCTAAGGTCGGTTCCCTTAGCTACGATAGAAAAGTATGGCTGTTTAATACCGGTTTCGAGAAGGCTGTAAACCTCGTCTCCGAGTCCCTTCTCAACAAGAGCCTGCTTTAAAGGCGCGCCGGGAGCACTGATAAGAGCAGAGTCTATTACGGACAAGGCCATATAAAGCTCTCTGTCGGTAGATTTACCGTAGCAATAGTTAAGGGACATATATGTATTGTCCTTGGCTTCCTCTCCCTCGGCAAGAGAACACTTAAAGTTCGAAGATACTCTCTTTTCAAAAGGCTTTTGATCCTTAATCGCAGAATCTACTTCTCTGTAATCAAACTTGGAAAGGTATGCCTTGTCGATATAATCGAGTTTCTCGGCCATATCCATATCACCGTAGAGGTAGATATAGCTGTTTGAAGGATGATAGTAAGCCCTGTGGAAATCAAGGAACTGCTCGTAAGTAAGATCCGGGATGTAATCAGGATCTCCGCCCGACTCTACTCCGTAAGTCGTATCCGGGAAGAGCGAATTAAAAATCTGTCTTGATAAAACATCCTCGGAAGATGAGAAAGCGCCCTTCATCTCGTTGTAAACTACGCCGTTTATAAAGAGCTTACCTTCTTCATCAAATTCATAATGCCATCCTTCCTGGCGGAAAATAGCTTCGTTGGTATATGTATTGGGATAAAAAACCGCATCAAGATAAACGTGCATAAGATTCTGAAAATCAGCATCGTTACAGCTTGCAATCGGATAAACGGTCTTATCGGGATAAGTCATTGCATTAAGGAATGTATTGAGCGAACCCTTGGCAAGTTCAACAAAGGGATCCTTTACAGGAAACTCCTTTGATCCGCAAAGCACGGAATGCTCGGTGATATGTGCAACACCTGTTGAGTCTGTAGGAGGTGTTCTAAATCCGATGTAAAAAACCTTATTGTCATCATCGTTGGAAAGAAGTGCTATTCTGGCACCGGTCTTTTTATGTCTAAGCCTTATCGCTCTGCTGGCGATGTCTTTTACTTCTCTGTCCTCAAGTATTTCGTAGCTGGTTAAATCTTCAAGTTTCATTAAAAGTCTCCGTTCCGTGTATAAAAAATTAAGAGGCGTTTACACACCTCTTAATTATAATTAAAATCGCTGTTTTTGTAAATAATCAAGCCGTAGGTTAAACCGTAAGGAGCGCCAATTTGTTAACTCTCAGTTCCTGAATTACAAGTCCTACGCTTTCTTTTTCGTCCTTAGTCATGGAAACAAGATTTGGTATGTTCATAAACTCAGTAACATACTCCTTTTTCTTCTTCCCGAAGAAAGACTTCTCTTTAATGATATTCACCCTGACCTTAGCGCGCATCTGCTTCAACACCTGCACTCTAAAATCTCCGGGCTGCATATAGTAAAGAATCGTTTCAAGCGAATCATCGCCGTCAGAGCCGTTTTTCAGGCTTTCGACGCAGACCTTTCGGAACTTAAAAAGAATATCTTCATTCTCGGCAATCTCATTTATCGTGTATTTAGCACCTACATACAGATTTCCCGTATCCTGCATGCTGTATTTATAATCTTCATAAACTGTCTTGTTCATATTTTCGCCCTTATTCAATACCCTTTAATTCATCGGGTATCTCTATGGAATCGATCTTAAATCCGCTGATCCGTATGGCATCAATTACAGCTTTTCTTGATAGATGTTCTTCCTCACAAAGCTCTTCCACTGTAACCTTTCTTGCATACTCTTTTGAAAGCTTATCAGCCTTTTCAAAGATTTCATTTACTCTCTTTAAGGCTTTATCACTAACCTGGGATGAATCGTTGTTTTCCTTTATCAACTCTTCCATCGCGTCCATAACATACTTAACAATCATGCCTTCACAGTCCTCAGGCTTTTCCTGGGAATCAAGCATGGTCACAGCGGCAGCGAGAGCTACGTTTCCTTCGCCTATAAGGTCCTCTATAAGTACCCCTTGGTTATTGTATATCTTTGAAATCTGTACAACGTCCTTAAGGTACATTTCCGTCAGTTTACTCTGCGCCTCTTTTTCTCCCGCCATAGCCTGTATGGTATAGGCCTTTTTCTCTCCGTCCGAATACTCCGGAAGAAGCTCAAGCTCATCAAGGTACATCTGAAGGAAATTCATATCCTCCGGAGTAAACTCTTCCTCTTCGGGAGCCTCACCGCCTACCTTTATCTTTTGAGTGGTGAGATAATCCTTAACCATTTTAAGCCTGTCGTCATCAAGCTCTATTTCTGTGAAAGCTTCGCTTAAAGCCTCATCCGTAATATAGTTTCCGTTTTCTCTTGCACTTCGTTTAACCGATTCAAGTATCTGCCCGAATCTAACTTCTTTATCCATATTAATCCTCTAATCTACCAATGGTTATTTTTTATGTGTATGTGTAAACAGATGCTCCTGGCAGTACTCATAATTGCCGTTGCATTTACTGCAGTATCTGAACTCAAGGCTGGGGTTTGATTCATCTGTCTGTCCGCAGATTGAACATTTATGCTTATAAGTAACTCCGGCTTGCATCTTCGGAGTCCGCGCTTTCTTTTCGTACTGCGCTCTTCTGATCTTAGCTTTTACCGAAAACCTTCTGATATTGACAAGATAAAAGATGAGTATATTTATAACTGCGGCTGCTACGGCAAACCTTGTAAGAGTTCCCCCCATAACAAACATATATCCCATATAAACCAGATCTATAATACCGAGCCACTTCATCTTCATAGGGATAAAGAACATGAACCTTACCATATTGTTGGGATAAGTCATGGCAAAACCAAGGTATATGCTCATATTGATGTAGTACGTGCTGAAGGCTCCCCAAATTGCGGGAGTCATAGCTTCATCAATGTACTTAAGGGCCTCCCAGCCGTCTGTCTGAAGGCTCAAACTTATATACAAAAAGCCCATAGCCAGGAACGCTGAAACAATCGTAAATAAAGCTCCCCCGAAAATATAAACATTAAAGCGGAAAGTCCCCCATGTCTTTTCAAGAACCATACCGATAGAGAGGCAGCACCACATCATAAGGAGTATAAATATAATATGCGACTCATAAGGCGGAACAATAAGCCAGGTAAATATTCTCCATACCTGTCCCTGTACGATCTTCACGGGATCAAGGTAAAGAAAAGAGAGAAAATCCGTCCCCCTGAACTTGTCAACAAACTGTATGATATATCCGAGGGCATAACCTATGATAAGCGCCAATGTAAGATTCGGAATAGCGTATTTACCGAACTTTCTTTCAAGTTTATCCATCAAAAAACCATCCTTTTTAAATAATTCAAACAAAGGTTAGTTTACCATATTTTAGGAACATTTGCTTAATTTGTAAGGTAAATTAATAAAAATTTATGATATAATACGTGGGTAGGACTTTAGTACCCGTACCCCAACCGGAGATGAATATGAAAAACAGGTTAAACGATCTGTCTTTGTTTCTTTTATTTTGGGCTTCACTATTTTATTTAGAATCCGTCACCATAATTTCACTTAATCCCTCGCTGCAATCTATAAATTTGCAGTTTTTTATTT
>JAFPRD010000146.1:0-19538 GCA_017401005.1 Lachnospiraceae bacterium | reverse complement strand
TCTCCTTTAAAGGATGTGGACGGATTTCATCCTGTAAATGTCGGATGCTTATCCATCGGAAAGCCCGGATTTGTTTCATGCACCCCCGCAGGCGTTATCGAGCTTATAAAGAGAAGCGGATATGAAATTGCGGGAAAAGAATGCGTTGTAATCGGAAGAAGCAATATCGTCGGCAAGCCAATGGCTATGCTCCTTTTAAAGGAAAACGGAACAGTTACCGTTACCCACTCAAAGACAGCGGATCTTAAGGCTGTTACAAAGAGAGCGGATATCCTCGTTGTAGCTATCGGTAAGCCCAAGATGATCGATGCTTCTTACGTAAAAGATGGAGCTGTTGTTATTGATGTCGGAATCCACAGAGACGCGGACAACAAGCTCTGCGGAGATGTAGATTTTGAGAGCGTAGAGCCTGTAGCAGAGGCTATAACGCCTGTGCCCGGCGGAGTCGGCCCTATGACCATAGCTATGCTTATGAAGAACTGCCTCACATCAGTTGAGCTGCAAAAATAATTCTTCCGGAGAAGTCAGATGAAGTGTCCATTTTGTAACGCAGAGATTAAAGAGGGATCTCTTTATTGTGAATCCTGCGGCCAAGATATTCATATTGTTCCGGATTTCGATCCTGTTTTGGATGATGCCAAGAAAACTGTCAGCAGCCTTAGCAAAGGCGTCTTTTCCGGAACCGAAGAAAAAAATAAAAATAGCTCAGAGGCAAAATCCGGTGATGAAAAATCGGGCGATGAAGCTAATATCCCAGGGCCTGAAGATACAAGCGTTACGGGAAGACTTTTAAAGCTTCCCAAGCCTGTTAATTACGGAATCGTAGCCGGAAGCTTTTTGCTTATTATAGTTATCACGGTACTTGCCATTCTTTTCTTTACATCCGATGGTTATAAAATGAGAAAAGCTGACCAGGCTTTAGAGCACAGAGACTATGATACGGCGATTATGCTGTATGAATCCTTGCTTCCGGAAAACAGAAGTGACAGAGCCTTTTTGACAAAGCTCGGAATCGCGTATTACGAAAGCGGCGATACGGAAAAGTACGTAGATACATACCTTGGTATGTACGATAATCCGGATTTTCCCGAAGGCGAGAGGGCTGCCGCACTTGATGTTGTTATAAAGTTTTATGACTCAGAAAAGGCCTATGATAAGATAGCGGAGCTTCTTAAGAAAATAGACGATGAGTCCGTAAATGAAAAGTATTCCATGTATTTTGTAAATGCTCCCGTTATTGATACAAAGGACGGAGTATACGAGCTGCCACAGCTTCTTGTTATAAAAGCAGGAAAAGGTGAAACCATAAAATACAGCGTTTTATGCACTAAGGACGGAAATACGGAAAGCGTTGTTGAGGATGAAGTCTATAAAGGTTCGGTCCTTTTGGACAACGGTCTTTACAAGATAACGGCCTATTGTGAGAATGAACTGGGAATCAAGAGCGATTCGGTTTCCGCATCAGTCGAAATAAAAATACTTCCGCCTATAAAGCCCGAGATAACCCCTGCTTCAGGAGAGTACTCGGAGCCTACATTTATCGAGATCTCCAACTATACAGAAGGCGAGATGGCTTACTACTATACAACGGACGGTTCATATCCTTCGAGCCTTTCGTATAAGTATACAGAGCCTATTGTTATGCTCCCCGGAGTATCTCATTATAAATTTGTTTGCATAAATAAAAACGGTGTTTCGTCAGAAGTGGTTGATGTTAAATACCATTTTAATATAGAATACAATGTGGACGTAACTCAGGCCAGGGACATTGTCCTTAATTACCTTTTCAGTAAAGGCCTTACCGTAAACCCCAACGGATCCATGGAAAACGGCGGAGTTATTCAGCTGGATCTTATATCCATCATCAAGGATCTCGGAGCCGATGGAACCTCATACGGATACGTATTTGATGAATATATATACAATGAGAGCGGACTGGTTACGACTCTCGATACCAGATATTCTGTCGATGTGATGACCGGAGAGGTTGAAAAACTGGATTAATTTGTTATCTATCGCTTTTGAAATACACTATACCCCGTTCAAAAGCGTTAAATAGGAGGAGCTATGTATAAAATAATCAAGAAAAAGGTGCTCAATCCCACGATTTTCCTTATGGAAGTTGAAGCACCCAGAGTAGCTAAACGCTGCTTGCCCGGACAGTTTGTTATTGTTCGTACAGACGACGAAGGTGAGAGAATACCCCTTACCATTTGTGACTATGATTCTGAAAAAGGAACCGTTACCATCGTTTTCCAGATCGTAGGCGGAGCTACCGAGTTCATGTCAAAGCTTGAAGAGGGTGATTCATTCAGAGATTTTGTAGGACCTCTCGGATGCCCTTCAGAACTTCTTTCACTGCCTATTGATGAACTCAAGCAGAAGAAGATAATTTTCATAGCCGGAGGTGTCGGTACCGCACCTGTATATCCTCAGGTTAAATGGATGCATGAGCATGGCATTGATGTTGATGTTATCGTTGGATGCAAGACCAAAGATCTTCTTATCCTCGAGGATGAGATGAAGGCAGTTGCAGGAAATCTTTATATAACCACCGATGACGGATCGTACGGAAGAAGCGGTATGGTTACCCAGACATTAAAGGATCTTTATGCAGAGGGCAAGACTTATGATCAGTGCGTATGTATAGGACCCATGATCATGATGAAGTTTGCCGTTATGCTCACAAAAGAACTTAATCTTCCTACCATTGTATCTCTTAATCCTATCATGGTAGACGGTACCGGAATGTGCGGAGCATGTCGCGTAACCGTTGGTGACGAAGTTAAATTCGCCTGCGTAGACGGACCGGAGTTTGACGGTTTCAAGGTTAATTTCGATGAAGCTATGAGACGTCAGACCCTTTACAAAACCGAAGAAGGAAGAGCTTACCTTGCCGAGAAGGAAGGAAGCACCCATCACGGCGGATGCGGTCAGTGCAGTTAAAACATATCAAGGATAATTCGAGGAGATATAAAAATGGACGTAATGAAGAAAGTTCCTGTTAAAGAGCAGGATGCCAAAGAGAGAGCTCATAATTTTGAAGAAGTTTGTCTCGGATATACTCTAGAAGAAGCACAGGCAGAAGCTTCAAGATGCCTTAACTGTAAAAATGCTATGTGCATCAAGGGATGTCCTGTTTCCATCAATATTCCCGCTTTTATCGAGCAGGTTAAGCTTGGAGATATTGAAAAGGCATATGAGATTCTTTCTGAGAGCACCGCACTTCCCGCAGTTTGCGGACGTGTTTGCCCTCAGGAGACCCAGTGTGAAGGAAAATGTATCAGAGGAATCAAGGGTGAGGCCGTTTCAATCGGTAAACTTGAAAGATTCGTTGCCGATTGGGCTTCAGAGCATGGAATCAAGCCTAAGAAGGCTGCAGCAAGCAACGGTAAGAAGGTTGCAGTTATCGGATCGGGCCCTTCAGGCCTTACCTGCGCCGGAGACCTTGCAAAAATGGGATATGATGTAACTGTATTTGAGGCTCTTCACGAGGCCGGCGGTGTACTTGTTTATGGTATTCCCGAGTTCCGTCTTCCCAAGACCAAGGTTGTTGCAAAGGAAATCGAAAATGTTAAGGCTCTCGGCGTAAAGATTGAGACTGACGTTGTTGTAGGTAAATCCGTAACTATCGACGAGCTTTTAAACGAAGAAGGCTTTGAGGCTGTATTTATCGGATCCGGAGCCGGACTTCCCAAGTTCATGGGTATCCCCGGAGAGAACTCAAACGGTGTATTCTCCGCAAACGAATATCTTACAAGAAGCAACCTCATGAAAGCGTTTGATGAAAATTCAAATACTCCTATCATGAAGAGTAAGAAGGTTGCAGTCGTTGGTGGCGGTAACGTTGCTATGGACGCTGCAAGAACTGCCTTAAGACTTGGCGCTGAGGTTCATATCGTATACAGAAGAAGCGAAGAAGAGCTTCCCGCAAGAGTTGAAGAAGTTCACCACGCTAAAGAAGAAGGTATCATTTTTGACCTTCTTACCAATCCTACCGAGATCCTTGCTGACGAAAAGGGATGGGTTAACGGTATGAAGTGCATCCGTATGGAACTCGGCGAGCCCGATGCATCCGGAAGACGCAGACCCGTTGAGATTCCGGGAAGCGAGTTTGTACTTGAAGTTGATACCGTTATCATGTCACTCGGTACATCACCCAACCCTCTTATCTCATCAACCACCGAGGGTCTTGAAATCAATAAGCATAAATGTATCGTTGCTTCCGAAGAGACCGGTGCCACCAGCAAAGACCGCGTATATGCCGGTGGTGATGCCGTAACAGGCGCAGCTACCGTTATCCTTGCAATGGGTGCCGGTAAAGCCGCTGCAAAGGGAATTGACGAATACTTAAGCAAATAATCTGGAGTAGTTAATGCGAATCACTGTAATCGCAGTCGGAAAAATTAAGGAAAAGTTTTTCAGAGACGCCATAGACGAATACTCAAAGAGGCTTTCAAGATATGTTAAGCTTGAGATAGTCTCTGTCGATGACGAGATGACGCCGGATGGCGCTTCTGAAACCCTTGTGCAGGAAATTCTCCTAAAAGAGGGGAAACGTATTCTTTCAAAGGTAAATGACTTCGACGTAGTCTGCACCCTGGAGATTAAGGGCAAAAAGCTTACGTCGGAAGGTCTTGCAGACTGGATAGATAAACAGGCAACATACGGCAAAAGCAGTATCTGTTTTATCATCGGCGGGTCATTGGGACTTCACGAAAGCGTTACCAAAAGAGCGGATATGCACCTTAGTTTTTCCGACATGACTTTCCCACATCAGCTTATGAGAGTGGTCCTTTTGGAGCAGATTTACAGAAGCTACAGGATCATTAATCATGAACCTTATCATAAGTGAGTAATTTATGACTAAGAAAGAACTTGCGCTTGAAGCCATAAGGCTTTTAAAAATCGAGTATCCGGATTCCGGATGCTCCCTCATATATAAAGAGCCCTGGAAATTACTTGTAAGCGTCAGGCTCGCGGCACAGTGTACCGATGCGAGGGTTAATATCATCACAGAAAAGCTCTACGAAAAGTATCCGACAATGGAAGCTATTGCAGGGGCCGGAGCTGACAAAATAGAGGAGATTGTTAAACCCTGCGGCCTAGGCAGATCAAAGGCAAAAGATATAGTCCTTTGTATGAGGATGCTTCTTGATGAGTACAACGGCCGCGTTCCCGATACAATGGAAGAGCTTTTAAAGCTCCCCGGAGTCGGAAGAAAGAGCGCAAATCTTGTTTTGGGGGATATTTACGGAAAGCCGGCTATCGTTACCGATACGCACTGCATCAGGCTCTGTAACCGAATCGGACTTGTTAAGGGGATAACAGAGCCCGGTAAGGTCGAAAAAGAGCTTTGGAAGATAATCCCTCCCGAGGAGGGAAATGCCTTTTGCCACCGTTTGGTGGACCACGGCCGGGAAGTCTGCACGGCAAGGACTAAACCGCACTGCGAAAGGTGCTGCTTAAACGGAATCTGCAAAAAAGCAGGTGTTTAGAAGGTTTGGGAGGTAAGCTTATGAGAATGTATGATATTATCATGAAAAAACGTAACGGAGGCGAGCTTACCGAAGAGGAAATACGTTTTTTCATCGAAGGGTATACAAAAGGGGAAATTCCCGATTATCAGGTTTCAAGCCTGATGATGGCCATTTTTTTCCAAAAGATGACGGATAAAGAGACTCTGTATCTTACTATGGCTATGGCTGAGAGCGGGGATAAGCTAGATCTTTCGAAGATAAAGGGGATCAAGGTCGACAAGCACTCAACGGGAGGAGTCGGGGACAAGACATCTCTTGCCCTTACGCCTATGGTTTGCGCCTGCGGCGTACCCGTAGCGAAGATGAGCGGAAGGGGACTCGGACACACCGGAGGAACAATCGATAAATTAGAGAGTTTTCCGGGATTTTCTACAGGTATCAGCAATGAAACCTTTATTAACAATGTAAATAACATCGGCATCGCGATTATGGGACAGACCGCCGATCTTGCGCCTGCCGATAAGAAATTATATGCTTTAAGGGATGTAACGGCTACGGTCGACAATATGTCCCTTATAGCAAGCTCTATTATGAGCAAAAAGCTTGCTGCCGGAGCGGACGCAATCGTACTTGACGTAAAAACGGGAAGCGGAGCCTTTATGAAAACTGAAGAAGACTCCTTCGCGCTTGCAAAAGAGATGGTAACCATTGGCAGGAACGCGGGAAGGAAGATGAGCGCCGTTATTTCCGATATGGACCAGCCCTTAGGAAGAGCCGTCGGAAATGCAATAGAAGTAAGGGAAGCCATCTATACTCTTATGGGTAAAGGTCCCGAGGACTTTACGGAGCTTGTATATACTCTCGGCACTCAGATGCTTATCCTTGGCGGAATCACATCCTCCGAAAGCGAAGCCCGTAATATGCTTGAAAAGTCCGTTAAAAGCGGGAAAGCTCTTGATAAGCTGGCGGCTTTTGTGGAGGCTCAGGGCGGAGATAAGTCATATGTTTACGAGCCTGAAAAGCTTACTCTTGCGCCTATAGTTAAAATTATTAAAGCACCACGGGGCGGATTTATAAGTCATATAGACTGCGACGAGATTGGAATCTGTTCTTTAATGCTGGGCGGCGGAAGAGAGACAAAAGAAAGCGATATTGACCTAACCGTTGGTTTGTATCTTGATAAAAAGGTTGGAGATGAGGTTAAGGCCGGAGAGACTCTTGCGAGGGTATATGCGTCATCCGAAGAAAAGACCGGACCTGTTATAGAAAGGTTTTTAAAGGCTTATCACTTTTCCGACGAGAAGGTATCTGCAAATAAACTGATCAGGGGGATCATTTAGTTTTTATATGAATGAAGTTATTGAAAAGATAGAAGTGGACAATGAATCCCTTCAAAAGATTTTCGGCGCGGGGGATATGTACGTTAAAAAGCTGGAGAAAAACCTTAACGTTTCCGTTATAGACAGAAACGGGGAAGTTACGGTTCGTGGCGAAGAAAAAAACGTTAAAAGCGCCGTTTCAATTATCAGAGAGCTTAAATCTTATTCCGGACACGGAAACGACATCGAGGAACAAAACGTGGATTATGCAATCAGTATGGAGAAGGAAAACTCTTCTTCAATGCTCGAAGAACTTGATAAAGATATTATCTGCCATACGGTAAACGGAAAGCCCGTTAAGGCCAAAACCGTAGGACAGAAATCATACGTAGAATCAATAAAGAAATCTATGATAACTTTTGGCACGGGACCTGCGGGTACAGGTAAAACCTATCTTGCAATGGCTATGGCTATCACAGCTTTCAAAAATGAAGAAGTTTCAAGAATCATCCTCACAAGACCTGCAATTGAAGCGGGAGAAAAGCTTGGATTTTTACCCGGAGACCTTCAAAGCAAGGTAGATCCGTATCTTAGACCTCTTTACGACGCTCTTTATCAGATAATGGGAGCAGAGAGTTTCCTTAGGAATATGGAAAAGGGCCTTATCGAAGTAGCGCCTCTTGCTTATATGAGAGGTCGCACATTAGACAGCTCCTTTATCATCCTTGATGAGGCGCAAAATACTACGCCTGCGCAGATGAAGATGTTCCTTACAAGAATCGGCTTTGGAAGTAAAGTTGTTGTTACCGGAGACGAGACGCAAAAAGACCTTGCACCCGGCGTTAAATCCGGACTTGATATTGCACAAAGAGTTCTTTCTAATGTTGAGGGGATAAGTTTTTGTAAACTGACAAATAAGGACGTTGTAAGACATCCGCTTGTTCAAAAAATTGTGGAAGCTTACGACAAATTTGAAAACAAAGAAAAACCCCATGGCGGAAAAAACAGAAAATAAAAAAAGTTCATATTTGTGGTTTTTACCCGAGATAATATGCATTATTTTAGTACTTGCCGCAGTCGGAGCCATTTATTATTTTTACGATATGCAGATTCTTGCCGCGGTTGAAAGAAGCGCCTTTTCCGTGATAATCCTTGCGGTCCTCGGCTATACGGTAAGAAAGCATTATCCCGTTAAAAAATACTTTGAAAATGAAGCGCTGGGTAATCTTAAAAGATACTGGCTTATATTCCTTTTGGGCCTTGTATTTTCGCTTCTTTGCGTCTTTGTTCCCTCGGCGGCGTGGCCTTTTACCGGCTTTTTTGTTGTACTTGCTGCCTTTTCTAATCCTTTTATAGGGATGATCTCGGGTACAACGCTTCTTGTCATAGCTACGGTTATCACCGGAAGCAAGGCGGGAATAATGATCCTTTATCTTATCTGCGGAGGCGTCGGCATAGCTACGTTTTTCCCCATAAAGAGCGAGATCAAAATAGTAAAGCCTCTGCTTATAACGCTGCTTTGTCTTTTTACCTGCGAGGTTACGGGAATCGTCCTTTCATCCTCCAATCAGATATCGCCGGAACAGTTCCTTTTGCCCGGTCTTAATCTTATAATTACGGGAATCATAATCTTTGGCGGACTAAGGTTATATGCTCTTAAAGTAACGTATTCCTGGAGAGACAGATATCAGATCTTAAACGATACGGAATACTATCTCCTTGCGGATATGAGGGAGAATGACAAGCGTACCTATAAGCATCTTATCCATACTTCATACTTTACCGAGAGGATAGCTCTTCGCTTGGGGATGGACAGTGAAGCACTTAAGTGTGCCGGATATTATTACAGATTTTGCCCTATTGATCCCGGAGAGAGAGCGGAGTTTTTCGAAAGCGAGAGTTTCCCCGGACCTGCACGGGATATACTTACGGAGTATTCCGATTTTATTGCAAAGCGCACTAGAAACAGACTTAAAAGCAGAGAGTGTGCGGTACTTTTGCTGTCGCATACAATCATCCTTGCCGTTATAGCGCTTTACGAGAAAAATCCCGATGCGGATATTTCACAGCAGATAGATACTCTGGTTGATGCCACTTTTTCAAGATACGAGAAAACCGGCATTTTCCGGGAGAGCAATCTTACTATGAACGATTGCAGTACCATTAAAAAGATTTTTAAGGAAGAAAAGTTATATTATGAACTTTTACGTTGATAACGAAACGGATCATCAATTTGATTTTGATATAGAGAAGGTTGTTAAGGATGTTTGCGAAGGCGTCCTTTCCATGGAAAAATGTCCTTACGGGAATATAAGCGTAAACGTACTTGTTACCGACAATGAAGGTATCAGACAGTACAACAAGGACTTCAGGCAGATAGACCAGGAGACGGATGTTTTGTCCTTCCCGAATCTTGAGTTTGAAAAGCCCGGAGAATACTTTATCCCGGAGGGCGAAGAGGCGGATTATATAGATCCCGAGTCCGGAGATATCGTACTTGGGGATATAATCCTTTCAAAGGACAGGATCCTTTCTCAGGCAGAAGAATACGGACACAGCATTAAACGGGAATTTGCTTTTTTAGTGGCTCACAGTATGCTTCATTTATCGGGTTACGACCATATGACGGAAGAAGAAGCTGCCGTTATGGAAGAAAAACAAAAAGCAGTTTTAAACGAACTTGGGATTACCAGAGACATTTAGATTTAAGGAATTGACATGAACGAAGCGCTTTTGGATAAAAAGAGGCTTGACGGCCTTTCACTTATAATTCTGCTATCTGCGGCAATCATATTCAGATTCAGAGTCGGAAATATAGGCATGGGTTACTTACTCACCTGCTTTATGTTATATGAAGCTTTGTGGGTCTTTTTTGGTGAGAATTATTCAGAGGTTTTAGGCCGTATCTTAAGGAGCAGATATCAAAAGAACAAGTATAAATCCGCAAGGATCATCAAAAGATACGCCTCCTCGATGACCTATTTTGAGGCTGTTTTAGGGGGAATAGTAATAGCCGCGCTAGGCTCTTATTTCATAAAGAGCGTTTTTAAGATCAATCATTCCTTCTACCTTATCTGGTTTTTCGGAATAATCTTTGCCGTTCGCCTTATATCCGAAAACATCGGCGGATATTTATGCAGTAAAAAATCCTCTATAAGGCTTTACGCGGCTATATCCGTTGTAAGGCAGATTCTGATTGCAGTCTTCGGAAATATATTTATCTCTGTTTTGTCAGGCTACGGAAGCAAGATTGCCGCTCTTTATAAGCAGGATGATTTCGCGGCTCTGTATTCATGTATAGGAATCTGCGCATCAGCAATACTTGCGGAGCTTATCGTCCTTATCCTTGTACTGGTTATGAAACTTTTGTCGGGAAAAGGAGACAGCGATTACGATGATGATTATTTCCAAAAGAAGGATAATACCGGAAACGTCTTCCTTATGATCTGGCAAAGAAGGATATTTGACGTATTAAATACGCTGTTTATGATATTCCCCTTTGTATTCGGTGTCTTTTTGCTTTACCAAAAAAGCGCGGATAAATATCTTGCTGCGGAGAATATCGGCCTTTTCGGCGGAAGCGTTCTTTTCCCCGGTATCATCTTTTGCATTTTGGGATATATGTTTACCCTGCCTATTATGGGAGAGATTACCCTTAATCTCAGACAGAGTAAGATGCGCTACGCCCAGAATCATTTTCAGACGGCGATACATCTTTGCTTTATCTTCGGGTCCTTCGGCTGTGCTTATCTTATCGCGGAAAGCGGTATCATCGCTTCGATGTATGATGAGAGCATAAGAGCGGTTGTTTCAAAGCTTATTGTTTACGGAGCTTTTCTTACCCTTACGATGCTGGCGTCTTTGTTTATGCTAAGACTTCTTGTAGCCAACGGGCTTACGCTTTTGACCTACTTTGTACAGATCCCTTCGGACGTTATATTTGTTATCGTCTTAAGTATTGCCTTAAAGAAAAATCCCGAGATGTCCATAGCCTTTGCACTGGCGCTTCTTATCTCGTTTATCTGTAAGTTTGTGGGATATCTGATCGTATCAATTGTTAAGCTTGAGATGAACTTAGATCCCATAGGTAATATGTTTGTTCCGATGGTGGTTTCAGCCGTTGTCTGCGTAATAAATGTTTTCCTTGCCAAGGTTATCGCACCACACTTAGGAAGCTTGTTTACGCTGCTTATCTCTTTTATCGAGATGGCACTTATCTATCTTGTGATACTTCTTCTTAGCCGTAATATCAAGGAAAACGAGATAGAATACCTTCCGGGCAAAAAACTTATTACAATCCTTGCCCAGACTCTTCATGTTTTATAGTTTTTGATTTGGGAGATCGATTTGAAAATTGCAATTGTAGGAGGAGGCAGCGCCGGACTATGTGCAGCTATAGCCGCTGCCGGAAAAAATGCAAATGTGACTGTCTTTGAGAGAAATGACAAAGTCGGAAAGAAGATACTTGTTACCGGAAACGGGAAGTGCAATCTTTCTAACACCGATCTTTCTTCCGGTTACTATTACTCAAAAGACAGAGAGTTTATAGACAGAGCCTTTTTGAGGTTCGGACTTAATGAAACCTGCGCCTTTTTTAACGGACTTGGGCTTCTTCTTACGGAAAAAAGAGGAGGAATCTATCCCCACAGCGAACAGGCTTCGGCTGTACTTGATGCTTTGCGATTTGAGGCTTTAACCTTAGGAGTAAATATCAAAGAGGGCTGTTTTGTCAAAGATATAGAAAAAGACGAAAGAAAGCCGGGACGATACAAGGTTATATACGATACAAGCAAAGAAGAGACAGTTAAAACTCTTTCAGACTCCTTTGACAGAGTTATAATCACAACCGGCGGAAAGGCCGCGCCAAAAACAGGCTCCGACGGAAACGGCGTAAAGCTTGCCCAAAGGCTCGGCGAAAAATGCTCTAAGCTTTATCCCGCTTTGGGAGGAGTTAAATGCGAGGGAGATTTTTGGAAATCCATATCCGGAGTAAGGTGCTATGCAGCTTTTAAGATAATCGGAGATACTACCGGAGAAGGACAGTCGGTAGGCGAACTTCAGCTTACTGATTATGGTATATCCGGCATCCCCGTTTTTGGTATCAGCAGACTTATCGCCGAAGAAGTTGATAAAAAAGGCAAATCAGAGATTGAGATAGATCTATTTGCGGATCTTGACGAGGAGACTCTTTTAAGAGAGCTATCTTCAAGGATCCTTATTTTAAATGACAGGACATACGAGCAGATACTTAATGGCTTTTTAAATAAAAAGCTTAGTATCTTTGTTTTAAAGACGTGCAATTTAAAACCATCGGATATTGCAGTAGGTGACCTTGATACTCTTAAAAAAATAGTTAATAAAGTAAAGCACCTGCGCGTCATTGCCACAGGTGTAAACGGTTTTGACCAGGCTCAGACTACAGCCGGAGGAATACTCCTTTCAGAGATAAATGACGATTTCGAATCTATTAAAAATCCCGGGATTTATTACGCCGGAGAGATTCTTGACGTTGACGGAATCTGCGGCGGTTACAATCTGCAGTGGGCCTGGAGCAGCGGACATATAGCCGGAGAGGCGGCAGCTAAGTGTTAAAATTATCTCAGATAAAAATAAATGCGGATACGGAAGAAAAGGATTTTTCTTTAAAGCTTTTAAAGAAGATTTCCTCTTTGCTTAATATTAAAAGCGAGGATATCAAAGAACTTCGGGTACTTAAAAGGAGCATAGACGCTAGGAAAAAGCCTGATATTTTTTATTCCGTAACGGCCTGTTTTAGCGTCCCCGGAGAAGAAAAAGTCTTAAAGAAGGCTCTTTCAAAAAAAGACCTTGCAAACAATATATCTGTATTTGAAGAGAAAAAATTCGTATTTCCCGTAAATGCCAAAGATATCGGTAAAGACTTTTGTACTTCGGATTCTGACAGGCCTGTTATAGTAGGAAGCGGACCTGCCGGACTTTTTTGCGCCCTTTATCTTGCAAGAGCAGGTTTTAAGCCTGTTGTTTTAGAAAGAGGTAAGAGCGTTTTCCAAAGAACAAAAGACGTAGAGGACTTTTGGAAGGGCGGAAAGCTGAAAGAGTCTTCTAATGTACAGTTCGGCGAAGGCGGAGCGGGTACTTTTTCAGACGGAAAGCTTAATACTTTAATCAAAGACCCCTTAGGCCTTGGAAGAGAAGTTCTTGAGACTTTTGTATCCTTCGGAGCTCCTGAAAAGATTCTTTACGATGCAAAGCCACATATCGGAACGGATATACTTAAAACAGTCGTTAAAAATATGCGCGAAGAGATAATTCGCCTTGGCGGAGAAGTAAGATTTCAAAATAAAGTAACGCATCTTACGATATCTGACGGTAAAGTAACTTCCGTAGCTGTTTTAGATGAAGAAAAAGGTGCAACCTATGAAATAAAGGCCCAGGATGTAGTCCTTGCCATAGGGCATTCCGCAAGGGATACCTTTAAAGAGCTTTTTGAAGAAGGGCTTCATATGGAACAAAAGCCTTTTTCCGTGGGCTTTCGCGTAATCCATCCCCAAAAGCTTATAAATAAATCCCAGTACGGAAGGGAAGATGCAGGTAATTTAGGAGCTGCTGATTATAAAGTAACGGCTAAGACCGCATCCGGGCGCGGAGTATTCTCTTTTTGTATGTGTCCCGGCGGATATGTTGTTAACGCTTCTTCCGAAGAGGGGAAAACAGCCGTTAACGGTATGAGCTACTCGGGAAGAGACGGAAAATGCGCAAACAGCGCCATCATATTTACCGTTGATTCCAAGGATTATCCTTCGGATCATCCCCTTGCGGGAATCGAGTTTCAAAGAGACCTTGAAAGAAAGGCCTTTGAAATATCCGGAGGCTGCGTCCCTGTCCAAAAGTACGGAGACTATAAAGAGCGCCTACAAAAAAGCGGCTTAAATAACGAATTCCCCGAAAAGGATTATTCTTCCGAAATCTCGGAGTGTTTTGAAGACTTTACGCCGGATATAAAGGGTAAGTATTCATTTTGCGATATGACCGGTATCTTTACAAAGGATATGAATGAATCCTTTGTGGAAGGGATGGAACATTTTGACAGGATCATTCCGGGATTTGCCTTTAAAGAAGCTGTCTTAGCGGGAGTTGAGAGCAGAACATCTTCACCTGTACGTATCGTAAGAGATGAAAATATGCAGGCAAATATCAGGGGAATATATCCCTGCGGAGAGGGCGCGGGATATGCCGGAGGAATTACATCTGCGGCAATGGATGGAATAAAAGTTGCCTGTAGCCTTGCTAAAAACATTTCGGGGTTGTAAACTAGGGTTTAAGTTTATTTTATTAAGAGAGAGCAAATATGAGTAACAATCTTAGAGAAGCTATCAAGGATAAAAAGAGAATTGTTGTAAAGATCGGATCCTCTTCACTTCAGCACTCCCAAACGGGAGATATGGATTACATCAAGATTGAAAAGCTAGTAAGAGAGCTTTGCGATATCCGTAACCAGGGTAAGGATGTGGTACTTGTAACAAGCGGCGCTATCGCTGCCGGCAAGAAAGCCGTTCATATAAGCGAGATAAAGGGCTCGAAGGTACCTCTTTCCACAGCCGAGAAGCAGGCATGCTCCGCCATCGGCCAGGCAAGACTGATGATGACCTATCAAAAGCTCTTTGCGGAATACAACCAGATTGCGGCTCAGGTTCTTATGACAAAGAATACGGTCGTAAACGACCTTAACAGATTCAATACTACAAATACCTTTGCCGAACTTTTTAAACTTGGTGTAATACCTGTTGTTAACGAAAACGACACGGTATCTACCTACGAGATCGAGTTTGGCGACAATGATACCTTAAGCGCTGTTGTAGCCGCGGTTGTGGGCGCTGACCTTTTGATACTTCTTTCGGATATAGACGGACTTTATACCGACGACCCGAGAAAGAATCCGGACGCCAAGTTTATCGATGTAGTTGAAAAGCTTACCGATGATTATATGGAGATGGGTAAGGGCTCTACCGGAAGCAACGTAGGTACAGGCGGCATGAACACAAAGCTTGTTGCCGGAAAGATAGCTACAAAAACGGGCTGCGATATGATAATCTGTAACAGCTCTGATATCGGCATCTTACATCGTATAATGGACGGTGAGAATGTGGGAACACTTTTCCTTGCCAATAGGGATGAAGACTTCAATCTACCCGAATATATAGACAAGCTTCATAAAAATTAAATGGATGATATTAAACAGTTAAAAAAAGAGATCAGAAAAGATATTCTGAAAAAAAGAGATGCTCTAAGCAAGAAAGAAATAAAAGAAGCCGAAAAAAGGCTCCTTAAGGTTTTCATATCCGAAAACCTTCTTTATGGCGCAAAAAATGTTTTGCTCTTTTCTTCCTTCGGTTCGGAGATACCAACAGGTCCGATATTTGATTATTGTATGAAAAATAATATATGGACGTATTATCCCAAGGTGATCGGAGACAAGATAGAGTTTTACCATGTTTATCATCCGGGATTCTTGGAACCTAACGGCTATAAAGGAATCAAAGAGCCTAAGGGTGATTCCATGAAGTACGACTATGAGTATTATGCCGGTCAGCCTTTTTTTAACACTTTTATTATTTTGCCCGGTGTCGCCTTTGATAAAGAGGGTAACAGATTAGGCTACGGCGGAGGCTTTTATGACAGATATCTTGCAGAAAAGCCGCTTCTTATATTAAACAGTATAGCTATAGGATATAAAATGCAGGAAGTTCCTGCAATTCCTGTAGATGAGCATGATATTAAACCGAGTAAAATCATACTTGTTTGATTTTTTAGGTAATCAGAAAGTACAGGAGGACTAAAGGTGTTTGACTTAAAGGATTTATGCGTAAAATCGGCTGCCGCTAAATATGAAGCGGGCCTTCTGACAACTGAAAAGAAAAATGAAGTACTTATCTGTGCTGCAAAAATGCTTAAACAAGAAAGCGCGTATCTTTTAGCCGAAAACGAAAAAGATCTTGCAAATGCCAAAGAAAACGGCATCTCCGAAGGTATGCAGGACAGACTAAGGCTAACAAAAGAGCGTATAGAAGCAATGGCTGAAGGTCTTGTTCAGGTAGCTTCTTTACCCGATCCTATCGGAGAATTACTTGAAGAATTTGAACGCCCCAACGGTCTTAAGATAAAGAAAATACGCGTGCCTATGGGCGTTATCGGAATAATCTTTGAATCCCGCCCCAATGTTACGGCAGATGCCTTTGCTCTTACCTTTAAATCAGGCAACTGCGTTATTTTAAAGGGCGGAAAGGAAGCAATTAATTCCAACAAAGCCATCGTTAAGGTTTTAAAAAAGGCTCTTGAACAAAACGGCGTAAACAGTGATGTTCTTGCTCTTATCGAGAGTACCGACAGAGAAACGACAGCGCAGTTTATGAAGATGAAGGAATATGTGGATGTCCTTATCCCCAGAGGCGGAGCGGGACTTATACGTGCCGTTGTTGAAAACTCCAATATTCCCGTTATCGAGACCGGTACCGGAAACTGCCATGTTTACATTGATAAAGATGCCGATCCAAAGATGGCTGTTGATATTTTATTTAACGCAAAGACTCAGAGGATAAGCGTTTGCAACTGCGCCGAATCCCTTCTCGTACATAAAGACATTGCAAAAGATATTCTTCCCGCCATCAAGGAATCCCTTGATAAAAAGAATGTTGAGCTTCGCGGAGATGAAATCTCTATCGAGATTTTGGGAGACTGCGTAGTACCCGCTACAGAGGAAGACTACGGCAAGGAATATCTCGATTATATTCTTTCCGTAAAGACAGTCGGAAGCGTGGATGAAGCCATAGCGCATATCAATAAATACAACACACACCACTCTGAATGCATTGTTACCGAAAACGCCGAAACAGCCGAAAAGTTTTTAAACGGTGTTGATGCAGCCTGCGTATACGTAAATGCATCAACAAGATTTACCGACGGCTTTGAATTCGGCTTCGGAGCCGAGATCGGAATCAGTACGCAAAAGCTTCACGCAAGAGGTCCTATGGGCCTTAGAGAACTGACCTCCTATAAATACAAAGTATACGGAAACGGTCAGATAAGACAGTAAATAACCTAATTTAGGTATTCATAAGGAGATTAAAATGGAGAAAATCAGAACAAGATATGCACCAAGCCCCACAGGAAGAATGCATGTCGGAAATTTAAGATCAGCTTTGTATGAGTTTTTGGTAGCAAAGCATGCAGGCGGAACCTTTATGCTTCGTATCGAGGATACGGACCAGGAAAGATATGTTGAGGGCGCAGTAGACATCATCTACAGAACAATGAAAGAGACCGGACTTATTCACGACGAAGGTCCTGATAAGGATGGCGGATACGGACCTTATGTTCAGTCAGAGCGTATGAAGACCGGAATCTATATGAAGTACGCAAAGGAGCTTATCGAGAAGGGAGAGGCTTACTATTGCTTTTGCGATAAGGAAAGACTCGCTTCCCTTAAGACCGAGGTTGATGAGGACGGAAAGTCTATTACAATCTACGACAAGCATTGTCTTGGCCTTTCCAAGGAAGAGATCGAGGCTAATCTTGCTGCCGGAAAGCCCTTTGTTATAAGACAGAACATCCCCAATGAGGGTACTACAACATTCCACGATGAGCTTTACGGAGATATTACCGTTGAGAACGCAGAGCTGGATGATATGATCCTTATTAAATCCGATGGTTATCCTACCTACAACTTTGCAAACGTTGTTGATGACCATACGATGAACATCACCCACGTTGTAAGAGGTAACGAGTACCTTTCATCATCCCCCAAGTACGTAAGACTTTACGATGCTTTCGGCTGGAAGGTTCCAGTATATATCCACCTTCCTCTTATTACCGACGAGAACCACAAAAAGCTTTCAAAGAGAAGCGGACATTCATCCTTCGAGGATCTCGTAGAGCAGGGATTCTTAAAGGAGGCTATCGTTAACTACGTAGCTCTTCTCGGATGGAGCCCCGAAGACAACGAGGAGATCTTTACTCTTGATGAGCTTATAAAGAAATTCGATTACCATAGGATCAATAAGTCCCCTGCCGTATTCGATATCGTTAAGCTCCGCTGGATGAATGGCGAGTACTTAAAGAGAATGGATGATGACAAGTTCTATGAGATGGCTAAGCCTTTCCTTGACAAGTCACTTCACGCAGACTACGACGAGGCAAAGAGACGTAAGGTAGCCGGTATGGTTAAGACTCGTATCGAGGTATTCCCCGATATCGATTCACATATCGATTTCTTAAGAGAGCTTCCCGAGTATGACATTGAGATGTATACTCACAAAAAGATGAAGACTGACGCTCAAAGCTCTCTTTCAGTACTTAAGGACGTCCTTCCCATCTTGGAGGAGGCTACTGATTATTCAAACGACGCACTTTATGCAAAGCTTCTTGAGTATGTAACCGAAAAGGGTTACAAGAATGGCTATGTAATGTGGCCTATCAGAACAGCACTTTCCGGAAAGCAGATGACCCCTGCCGGAGCTACTGAAATACTTGAACTCCTCGGAAAGGAAGAGTCCCTTAAGAGAATCAAAAAGGGAATCGAAAAGCTCAGCGTTTGAACTTAGAGGGATTAAATGAGGCTCAAAAAAGAGCCGTTTGTACGGACCGGGAGGCCTGCCTTGTTTTGGCAGGCCCGGGTTCCGGCAAGACTCATACCATAACGGAACGTATCAGGTTTCTTATATATGAGAGGGGAGTTACGCCTGAAAAAATATTGGTCATCACTTTTACCAAGGAAGCAGCTGTTTCTATGCAGGAGAGATTCCTGAAAAAGGAATCGGGCTGCGGCGTTGTATTCGGAACATTTCATTCCGTATTCTATCAGATTCTCCGTTTAAGCGGAGGGTATTCTCAAAGTAAGATTCTTACTGAATCAGGTAAAAGAAGTATTATTTCAAAGATAATCAAAGACATACTTCCCGGCTATAAAAAACAAAGATTTGTACCAAATGATATAACAAGCTCTTTTCTTTCGGCTATTTCTGAGTTTAAAAACTCAGCTGATAAAGGAAAAGCATTAAGAAAACTAAGTAAAGAATACATTACTTACTATGATACCGTATTTGAAAAGTATGAAGAAGTTATAAGAAGGCAGAAGATGCTGGACTATGACGATATGGTTTACGAGTGCCATCATCTATTATCGGAAAACCCCGAAATCCTGGATTACTGGTCAGGGCGGTTTTCACATATCCTTATTGATGAGTATCAGGACATCAATCCTTTTCAATTTAAATGCGCCTGTCTCCTAAAGGGTAAAGATACCTGCATCTTTGCGGTAGGGGATGACGATCAGTCCATATACGGCTTCAGGGGCGCTAAGCCCGGCTGCCTTAAGGATTTTCTGAATCTTTATAATGCTGAGCTTATTAACCTGCAGTACAACTACCGGTCCCGAGAAAACATTGTCAAGTTCACGGGAGGTGTTATTTCGGATAATAAAAACAGACTTGAAAAAAGTCAGCTGTCAGCAAGAGATGACAAGGAAAAAGGAAAATTAGAGATAATATCCTTTGAGTCGAAAAAAGCTCAATATGAAGCAATCTGCGAGTATTTATCCGGTAGAGAGAAGGAACATATAGGAGTACTTTTCAGGACAAATATATCTATGCAGTCCTTTGCCAAGATACTTACGGAAAAAGGTATTGCGTTTAAGGTAAAAGAAAAGACAAGGTCTATATATGAACACAGCGCAGCGGCGGATGTATTTGCATACTTAGAGGCAGCG
>JAFPRD010000145.1:0-16790 GCA_017401005.1 Lachnospiraceae bacterium | reverse complement strand
TGCACCAAACAGAAAGCCTCATATACCCTATGTTTTCAAGGCACTTAGCCTTAATATTGATGAAATCTTGGAGGATATTGTATGCCAAGATGGAAAGAATTAAAGAGGTTTTGCGATAAAGATGGGTGGGAATTATATAAAGTAACAGATCATTATTTTTATCGTAAAACTATGCCTGACGGTACTTTAAAGAGAACTAAGGTATCAATGGGAAGCGGTGAAATTCATCCTCATATGTGGAGAGAAATACTTAATAAACAACTCCAGGTGACTGAGGAGTATTTTAATAAGATTATTTAAGCAGGCCCCCGATGTGAATTACATCGGGGGTATTTCTGCGCTGTGAACTTAAATATAAAATATATGAGAAATATACATCATATATTTGGTAAGTTTTTTGCGGGAAAATTTGGTATTATAGTATTCAGTGGAATTAACAACTTATCAACTTGGTATAAGAGAAAGAAAATGTCAACATACAGAGAACAAACAAAAAAGATTAATATAGGCGGCAGGGTGATCGGAGGCGGAGAGCCTATCGCTATCCAGTCTATGACGAATACAAAGACGGAGGATGTGAAATCCACCGTAGACCAGATCCTTCGACTTGAAAAGGCGGGATGCGAGATCATAAGATGCACAGTTCCGACTTTGGAAGCTGCAAACGCCATTAAGGAGATTAAAAAGCAGATTCATATCCCCCTTGTTGCTGATATTCATTTTGACTATCGTATGGCAATCGCCGCTATGGAAAACGGAGCTGACAAGATACGTATTAATCCCGGAAACATCGGCAGCATCGAAAAAATCAAGGCTGTTGTTGACTGCGCGAAGGAAAGAAATATCCCTATCAGAGTCGGAGTTAATTCCGGATCCCTTGAAAAGCCGCTTATCGAGAAGTACGGCGGTGTTACGGCTGAGGGGATCGTTGAGAGCGCTCTTGATAAGGTTCATATCATCGAAGACCTTGGGTACGACAATCTCGTTATCAGTATCAAATCCTCGGATGTAATGATGTGCGTAAAAGCACATGAGCTCCTCGCCGGAAAGACCGTTTATCCCCTTCACGTAGGTATTACTGAAGCGGGAACTGTTATGAGCGGAAGTATTAAGTCCTCCATAGGTCTCGGTCTTATCCTAAATCAGGGAATTGGCGATACGATACGCGTATCCCTTACGGGCGATCCTGTAGAGGAAATAAAAGCGGCAAAGCTTATTCTCAGGACTCTCGGACTTAGAAAGGGCGGAATAGAAGTCGTTTCCTGTCCTACCTGCGGCAGAACGCAGATAGATCTTATTTCCCTTGCTGAAAAAGTCTCAGAGCTTGTGGAGGATTATCCCCTTGATATCAAGGTCGCTGTTATGGGATGCGTTGTTAACGGCCCGGGAGAAGCAAAGGAAGCTGACCTTGGTATAGCAGGCGGTATCGGAGAGGGCCTTCTTATTAAAAAAGGGGAGATTATAAAAAAGGTTCCGGAGAGTGAGCTTCTAAGTACCCTTAAGTACGAGCTTGATAACTGGAACAAAGCCTAAAGCGTTAAGGATTTGTAAAGGAAAAGCCCTTAAGGCTTAGGTAAAAAATCAGGTTACAGGTGGTTTATTTTTGTAGACAAAAGCTTTTTTGAAGTATTTCCTACTTTACAATTAAAAAGAAAAGCATCCGATTATTTCACGGATACCGTTATAAAGAAGGTTGCTGCAACAAAAGACAGACATGTTCTTCGCATATATGTGCTTTCGGAGCATGTTATCCCAAAGCCCATTGTCTTTGAGGTGGAAGAGGAGATAAGAAAGCAGTTTTCAAAGGCCTGCGGACAGGATCCGGAGGACTTTTCCGTTACGATCATAGAGCAGTTTGACCTCTCGGACAGCTACGACCTAAAGCATGTCCTTGAGATCTATAGGGACAGTTTGGAGGCCGAGCTTATGAGCAGGTCTCTTACTCTGTATAATGCTTTCCACGGGGCCAAAGCGGAGGCGGTTGACGATACAACCCTTCATCTTCAGATCCCCGATATATTCCTTTATCGTGACAAGGAAAATGAATTAAAAGAATACCTTTTAAATGTTTTTAACAACAGATTTATGCTTCACGCTACTATAAGTGTGGAGTATTTTGAGGTGCCCGAAAACGACTACCAGAAAGAGATTGAATTTAAGTTAGACTTAAGAGTTAAAGAGATTGAGAAAAAGCTTGGATACGGCGTAGAAAAAGATACTATCTATATCGGAAGCGTGGCAAAGGAAAAGGGCGAAGGTGGAAAAGCTTCTTCCGGTAAACCCGAAAGCTCCGGCGAAAAGGAAAGCCCGGAAGGAAAGAAGGCTACGGAGCTTGCCGCAAAGGAAAATGCACCCGCCGCTTCGGAAGGAAAAACGGACGCTCAAAGCGCGCAGAACGCACATAAGTCTGCAGATTCCCAAAACAGCAAAGTATCCAAATTCCAAAAGGGAGGCGATAAGGGCTCCTTTAATAAAGGCGGCTTTAAGAGCGGCTACTCCAGAGGAAGAAATAACGGAGAGCTTAAATGGACCGATGCTCCGGATGTTATTTACGGACGTGAGATCGAGCCGGAGGCTGCCCTTACAAAGATTGAGGATATCGTAGGCGAAATAGGAGAAGTTGTGGTACAGGGACAGGTTATGTCCGCTGAGCCCATAACCCTTAAAAACCGCCCTGACAGCACGATCTACACCTTTGAGATCACAGATTATACGGATTCTATTTCCGTTAAAATATTCATTCAGACGGATAAGTTAAAAGAGCTTGAAAAAGAGCTTAAGATAGGAAGTTTTGTTAAAGTAAAAGGACTTGCATCTTACGACAGATTTGCACACGAGATAACCATTGGCAACCTCTCTTCAATTACAAAATCCGTCAGCTTCGTCAAGTCACGTGAGGACCTTGCGCTTCACAAAAGAGTAGAGCTTCATTGCCATACAAAGATGAGCGATATGGACGCGGTATCCGAACCAAAGGATATTGTAAAGCGCGCCTACAAATGGGGACACAGAGCAATCGCCATAACTGACCACGGTGTTGTACAGGGCTTTACCGACGCGGGACATGCCTGGGACGATCTCTGGAAAGCCGAAAAAGGAAAACGCGCCGAAGCGGGTGACAAAAATCCCGACAGACAGGACTTCTTTAAGGTTTTGTACGGTGTGGAGTGCTATCTTGTCGATGACCTTTTGAAGGTCGTAATGGATGATGAGGACTGCGGATTTGATTCCGAATTCGTTGTCTTTGATATAGAGACTACAGGCTTTTCACCTGTAAACGACCGCATAATCGAAATAGGTGCCGTTAAAGTAAAGGATGGCAATATTGTAGACCGCTTCTCGGTATTTGTTAACCCCGAGAGGCCTATTCCCTATGAAATCGAAAAGCTTACATCTATTTCCGACGCGGATGTTTCGGGGGCGGAGACAATTGATCTTGTATTGCCCAAATTCCTTGAATTCTGCGAAGGCTGCGTTCTTGTCGCCCACAACGCGGAATTTGACGTCAACTATATAAAGGCAAACTGCGAGAGGCTCGGATACCCTAAGAAGTTCACCTATATGGATACCCTTCTTTTGTCGAGGGTTCAGCTCCCGGGACATGCGAGATACACCCTTGACGCTGTTGCAAAGCTTCTTAATATAGTACTCGGACATCACCATCGTGCGGTTGATGATGCGGAGTGTACTGCCCTTATCTTTATAAAGCTTATGAATCAGCTTTCATCCGAAGGTTATTCAAAGCTTTCACAGATAAACGAAAAGGCGGGATCCAGCAAGGAAGCCATCTCAAAGATGAGATCGCACCACTGCATCATCCTTGCGAAAAACGATCTTGGAAGAGTGCATCTCTACCACCTTATCAGCGAATCTCACCTTGACTACTTCAGCGGAAGATTCCCTATTGTACCCAAGAGCAGAGTACAAAAATACCGCGACGGACTTATCGTTGGAAGCGCCTGCGAAGCGGGTGAACTTTACAGAGCCCTTGTTGAGGGAAAAACGGAGCAACAGATATCGAGACTTGTGGAGTTCTACGATTATCTCGAGATCCAGCCCGTCGGAAACAACGCTTATATGGTCGACGCCATTGACAAAAAGAAATTGGACAACGGCGAAGTTCTTATGGAAAAGAGGTTCAAGAACATAAACTCTCTTGACGATATCCGCAATATCAACAGAAGAGTTGTGGAGCTTGGAGAGATATTCCATAAGCCCGTTGTGGCAACCTGCGATGTGCATTTCCTCGATCCCGCTGACGAAGTATACAGGCGTATCATCATGGCCGGAAAAGGCTTTGATGACGCTGACAGACAGCCGCCCCTTTATCTTCATACAACGGAGGAGATGCTCGAGGAGTTCCAGTATTTAGGCCCCGAAAAAGCAAAAGAGGTTGTTGTTACCAATACAAATATGATCGCGGATATGTGCGAGACAATCGCGCCGGTAAGACCCGATAAATGCCCTCCCGTTATACCTGATTCGGACAAGACGCTGACAGATATCTGCTACAACAGAGCCCACGAAATATATGGTCCCGAGCTTCCAAAGATCGTAGAGGAAAGACTCGAGAGAGAGCTCCATTCAATAATATCCAATGGTTTCGCCGTTATGTACATCATAGCGCAAAAACTCGTTTGGAAATCCGTGGAGGACGGCTACCTTGTAGGAAGCCGTGGATCCGTAGGAAGCTCATTTGTCGCTACGATGTCGGGTATTACGGAGGTTAACCCCTTAAGTCCCCACTATATCTGTCCTAAGTGCCACTTCGTTGACTTTGACAGCGAAGAGGTTAAAAAGTACGGAGGTAAGGCGGGTATCGATATGCCTGACAGAAACTGTCCCGTTTGCGGAGAGCCTTTAAAGAAGGAAGGCTTTGATATCCCCTTCGAAACATTCCTTGGATTTAAAGGAGACAAGGAGCCGGATATCGATCTTAACTTCTCCGGAGAGTACCAGGCAAAGGCACATAAATATACAGAGGTTATTTTCGGATCCGGACAGACCTTCCGCGCGGGTACGATTTCCGGTCTTGCGGACAAAACCGCATACGGATATGTTAAGAAATACTTCGAGGAAAGAGGCGTTTCAAAAAGAGGCGCGGAGATCAACCGTATCGTTCAGGGATGTATGGGCGTAAGAACAAGTACGGGTCAGCACCCCGGCGGTATCGTCGTACTTCCCGTGGGAGAGGATATATGTTCCTTTACCCCCGTTCAGCACCCGGCAAACAAGCCTATACCTACAATAACAACACATTTCGATTACCACTCGATAGACCATAACCTTCTTAAGCTTGATATTCTCGGACACGATGATCCTACAATGATCAGAATGCTCCAGGATCTTACGGGCCTCGATCCCGTTAAGGATATTCCTCTTGACGGTAAAGACGTTATGAGCCTGTTCCAGAATACCGATGCCTTAGGCGTAACTCCCGCAGACCTTGGAGGAACGCAGCTGGGTGCCCTTGGAATACCCGAATTCGGAACCGACTTTGCGATGGGGATGCTTATGGAGACAAAGCCCCAGGCCTTTTCGGACCTTGTACGTATTTCGGGACTGTCCCACGGAACCGCCGTTTGGCTCGGCAACGCCCAGGACCTTATCAGAGAGGGAAAAGCTACGATTTCCACGGCAATCTGTACCCGTGACGATATTATGACATACCTCATCAGTATGGGTATCGAATCCGAGAAATCCTTTAAGATAATGGAAGCTGTCCGTAAAGGAATCGTCGCCAAGGGAAAGAGCGATAAGTGGCCCGAGTGGAAGGAAGATATGAAGGCACACAACGTTCCGGACTGGTATATTGAATCCTGCCAGAAGATCGAGTATATGTTCCCCAAGGCACATGCTGCGGCTTACGTTATGATGGCCTGGAGAATCGCATACTGCAAGATCCACAGGCCTCAGGCTTACTATTCGGCGTACTTCAGTATCCGCGCGAAGGCATTTTCCTACGAGATAATGTGTATGGGTAAAGCTACAAGAGAAAGATACCTGGCAGAATTTAGAAAGCGCAAAGCGGATCTTGACGCAAAGGTTGAGGGCGTACAAAAGTTTTCTCCCAAAGAGGAAGGTCAGTTCTCGGATCTTCGCGTTGTGGAAGAGATGTGCGCAAGAGGATATGATTTTGTTCCTATAGATATATTTAAAGTAAAAGCCCGCCTTTTCCAGGTAACGGACGACGGAAAGATCATGCCCTCTCTTACAAGTATCGAAGGTCTCGGCGAAACTGTTGCGGATTCAATCGTAGAAGCGGCAAAAGACGGTCCCTTCCTTTCGAAACAGGATTTCAGGGAGAGAGCACACGCATCTCAGACAATAACCGATGGACTTGTGCGTCTCGGAATCCTGAGAGATCTGCCTGAAACCAACCAGATATCGCTGTTTGATTTTATGTAAAAAGGAGCCCGCAAAAAAAGTTTAAAAAAAAATAAAAAAAGTACTTGCATTATTTTTGGCTTTATAGTAATATAAGCAAGTCGCGTGAACAAAGCGAGCTTGTGGCTGGTTGGTCAAGGGGTTAAGACGCCGCCCTCTCACGGCGGAATCAGGGGTTCGATTCCCCTACCAGCTGCGCTTTATTCAATTAGAAAATTGAACAGCCCAACCCAAATGAAGTCTTGAGGAATGTCCCTCAAGATTTTTTCATTAAAGGGGAAATCAAAAAGGAGCGTTTAAAAATGTCAAAGAATCTTGTAATTGTTGAGTCACCTGCAAAAGTTAAGACAATTAAAAAATTCCTTGGTAATGATTTTGAAGTAGCAGCAAGCCAGGGTCATATTCGCGATCTGCCCAAGAGCTCTCTCGGAATCGATATCGAGAATGACTACGAACCTAAGTATATTACCATCCGCGGAAAGGGCGACCTTGTTGCGGAACTTAAAAAGCTTGTCAAAAAATCCGATGCCGTATATCTCGCAACCGACCCTGACCGTGAGGGTGAAGCTATTTCCTGGCATCTTTTCCATATCTTAAAACTTGAAAATAAACCCACATACCGTATTACTTTCAATGAGATCACCGAGAATGCCGTAAAGGAATCCTTAAAGAATCCCAGAGAGATCAATATGGATCTTGTTGATGCGCAGCAGACAAGACGTATCCTTGACCGTATGGTGGGATACCGTATATCCCCCGTTCTTTGGGCAAAGGTTAAGCGCGGCCTTTCCGCGGGAAGAGTTCAGTCCATCGCTCTTCGTATTATCTGCGACAGAGAAAAAGAGATAGAAGAGTTTATCCCCGATGAGTACTGGTCTCTTGACGCTCTGATTAATGTCGAGGGAGAGAAAAAGCCCATCATCGCCAAGTACTACGGAGATGCAAGCGGCAAGGTTGAACTTAAAAGTGAGAAACAGGTTAATGAAATTTTAGAGGATTTAAAGAAGGCAAAGTTTAAAGTTACTGATGTAACCGTTGGTGAACGTGTCAGAAAATCACCCCTTCCTTTTACGACTTCCACCCTTCAGCAGGAAGCCAGCAAGGTACTTAACTTCTCAACCTCAAAGACTATGCGCCTTGCACAGCAGCTCTATGAAGGCGTGGAGATAAACGGAGAGGGCGTCGGCCTTATCTCTTATCTTCGTACAGATTCCACAAGAGTTTCTGAAGAAGCCGAGAAGATGGCTCACACCTTTATCGCAGAGCACTATTCCGACGAGTATCAGGGAAGCAAGCAGCCCGAGGATCCTAAGGGTAAAAAGATTCAGGATGCTCACGAAGCAATCCGTCCTACGGACGTGAACCGTACTCCTTCGGAGCTTAAGAGCCAGCTCTCAAGAGACCTCTTAAGACTTTACACCCTTATCTGGAAAAGATTTTTGGCCAGCAGAATGGCACCTGCAAAGTACGAAACTACAAATGTAAAGATAAGCGCCGGAGAGCATATTTTCTCTCTGTCAGCCAGCAGATGTACGTTTGATGGCTTTATGAGCGTATATACGACCGAGGAAGATAAGGAGGAGGAAAACTCCCTTACAGGTGCCATCAGTAAGAGCAGCAAGCTTAAACTAAAAGAGTTTGATCCCAAACAGCACTTTACTCAGCCCCCTGCGCACTTTACGGAGGCATCTCTTGTCCGTACTCTTGAGGAAAAAGGTATCGGACGCCCCAGTACATACGCACCTACGATCACAACCATTATTTCCAGACGCTACGTTGCAAAGGAAGGAAAGACTCTTTTTGCGACAGAGCTCGGAAACGCGGTTAACGATATAATGGAAGAGGCATTCCCCACCATCGTTGACGAGAGCTTTACCGCAAACCTTGAGACACTTTTGGACGGAGTTGAAAGCGGAGACGTTAAGTGGAAGACCATAGTACAGAATTTCTATCCCGACCTTGATGAAGCGGTTAAAGCCGCCGAGAAGAAGCTCGAGAAAGTAAAGATAGCCGACGAGCTTTCGGATGAGATCTGCGAAGAGTGCGGAAGACGCATGGTCATCAAATACGGACCTCACGGAAAATTCCTCGCCTGCCCCGGATTCCCAGATTGCCGCTTTACCAAGCCTTTCTACGAAAAGATCGGCGTTCCCTGCCCTAAGTGCGGCAAGGATATTGTTATGCGAATGTCAAAGAAGGGCCGCAGATACTACGGATGTATCGGATATCCCGACTGTGACTTCATCTCCTGGGACAAGCCCGTGGCGGAAAAATGTCCTAAATGCGGCAGTTTCATGGTCGCAAAAGGTAAGTACAATCTTTGCAGCAACAAGGAATGTGGTTATAGAGCATAAAACATTTCGAAATTTTGCTTTTTAGCGAGAATTTGAATAATAATTAGAGAATAGCCATAGAATTATCAGATAATTCAATTGAAATGTACTCTAAAACATGATATACTGTACACAACTTGGAGTTTTTGTGGCCATTGACGGCCGGAGGGTACAAATGGGTAGTGTATCATTATTGGACAAGACAAGAAAAATAGGCAAGCTGCTTCATAACAACAATACAAGCAAAGTTGTTTTTAACGATATCTGCGATGTGATGAAAGAAATCCTTACATCAAACATTCTTGTTATCAGCAGAAAAGGCAAGGTCCTCGGAGTAGGCTTCTGCGATGGCATCGAAGCAATCGACGAGCTTGTTTCCGGTAAAGTCGGGGATTTTATCGATCCGATGCTCAACGAAAGATTCCTTGGAATCCTTTCTACAAAGGAAAATGTAAATCTCGCAACTCTCGGATTTGAAAAGACCGATACTTCGAAAATCCAGGCTATCATCACTCCAATCGAGATAGCGGGAGAGCGCCTCGGAACTCTTTTCATCTACAAGAATGAAAAGCAGTACGATATCGACGATATAATCCTTTGCGAGTATGGCACAACCGTTGTGGGACTTGAGATGCTCCGCTCGGTCAATGAGGAAAATGCCGAAGAGACCAGAAAGATCGCGGTCGTTAAGTCGGCTATCAGTACTCTTTCTTATTCCGAGGTTGAAGCGATCATACATATCTTTGATGAACTCGGCGGAACAGAGGGCGTTCTTGTTGCCAGCAAAATTGCCGACAAGGTCGGAATTACAAGATCTGTTATCGTCAATGCCCTAAGGAAGTTCGAAAGCGCCGGTGTTATCGAGTCGAGATCTTCCGGAATGAAGGGTACATACATCAAGGTTGTCAATGATGTTGTGTTTGATGAGATCGAACAGCTTCGCAGGACAATGAACTAGTTTTTGGATAATTTATACTAAACGGATTTAAAGGTTTCCCTTAAGCACGAATGGATTTTGTGCATTATGCGGAAACCTTTTTATGTTCTTCCCCCAATGTTGAAAATGGTGCAGTGTTGTGGTAATATGATATCTGTATATCACATATATTGGGGGTAGTGCGCGCAAACAGAGCTTATTTTGTGCTCGGAAAGGCAATTATGATCGGAACAAACGCATTTGATTATATTAATGTTTTGGAGAAAGCCGCTGATGCATCATGGCTCAGAAACGAAGCTATCGCCAACAATATTGCGAACGTGGACACACCCAACTACAAGCGTCAGGATGTTGATTTCGAAAGCGTCTTGGCAAGAGAGCTCGGAAACAATGTGCTCGTTGATACGGATACAAAGGTAGGAAGGGTCAATCTCTCCCACTTAAGAGTCGGAACATATACCGATGCCGCCAATTTCTCCTACAGACTTGACGGCAACAATGTTGACATCGAAAACGAAAACGTATATCTGGCTCAAAACCAGCTCAAATATCAGGGACTTATAAAGAGCATTACTCAGGAGTTCCAAAACCTTCAAACCGTTATGAGAAAGTAGTTTTTTGTAAGAAAGACCAGAGGGCAAAAATATGAGTATGTTTACTTCTTTTGATACAAGTGCATCCGGACTTACAGCTCAAAGATACCGTATGGATATAATCGCGGAAAATGTTGCAAACGCCAACACGACCCGTACGGAAGATGGTACTCCCTACAGAAGAAAAGTCGTTGTCTTTGAGGAAAAAGGCGTCAGAAACAGTGATTCCTTCAGCCATGTTCTCGGAAGCATTTCAAAGAATTACGCCGGAAAGGGCGTTAAGGTGACTAAGGTTTTTGAGGACAATGTCACCGAGATGAATATGGTCTACGATCCCTCAAATCCCGATGCGGACGAGAACGGATATGTTACTTACCCTAACGTAAATATTATTACCGAGATGACGAACCTCATTGACGCCAGCCGTTCGTATGAGGCAAACGCCACCGCGTTTAACGCCAGCAAGTCTATGGCTCAGACCGGTCTGGAGCTTGGACAGTAGTTTTAATGCTGCCCAGATCTGCCCGGTGAAATGATAAACAGATTTTAGTTTCCGTATTCAGAGGTAGAATATGAACGCTGCTATGGTACGCGCTATGACAGGCGCAACAAATGATGTCACAAAGCTGACAAACGTTAAAGGTCTTGGAATGAATGGTTCCCAGGTAAAGACCGACGGAACTATGTTCGAGGCGGCTTTAAACAGTGCCATCAACAATATCACAAAAACAAACAGCTATCTGTCAGATGCCGAGAACCAGGAGATTCTCTTTGCCCTCGGCGAGAGTGACTCGACGCACGACCTTACCATCGCTCTTGAAAAGGCATCGACGGCTCTGCAATATACTGTCGCTATAAGAGACAGAGTCCTTGAAGCTTACAAGGAGCTTATGCAGATCCAGATTTAAAAAACTTTGATCTACAAGTCCTGCGATTTAAGAATCCCCAATAAAGGAGGCACATTCCAATGCCTGAATGGTTACGGAATATCTTTAACAGAATAAAGGAATGGTGGCTTAAATTTACAACAAGACAAAAGGCTATAATCATTTTCCTTGCGGTTGTTGCTATTGTCACGTTTATAGTCATCCTTACCGTGGTTACACGCCCCAGGTTTACAACCATTCGAGTATCGGAGACCACAAAGGAATCCAATGAAGTAACCACAATACTTGAGGATGCGGGGATTGAATATCGTATATCTTCAAACGCTCTTGTTATAAGCGTTAAGACAGAAGACCTTGCGGCAGCCGAGCTTGCAATAGCTTCCTCGGGATATGTGCCGGACAGCTTTTCACTTGCCGACGCTCAAAGCTCATCCCTTTCAACAACTACTCTTGACAGACAAAGAAGCTATCAGAAGTACGATGAGACAGGGATCGTCAATATGATCAAGACCATCGAGGGCGTCAAGGGAGTAAAGGTCAAGATACATGTTCCCAATGATGTGGGAACCCTTTTATCCGAACAGCAGGAATCCTCCGCGTATATACAGTTAGAGACCGGCGTTACCTTTAACGCGGGCTCTGCTCAGGGAATCGCGAAAGCGGTAGCCACCTGCCTCGGAAACGAGACTACTTCGAATATCACTATCCTTGATAATGACGGAAATATGCTCTTTGTAGGAGGAGACGATTACACCACAGCGGGTATCGCCAACTCTATGCAGGAGCTTCAAAATACTGCAGAATCCTATATTTCAAACCAGGTTAAAAAGGTTCTTTACGGTACAAACCAGTACAACAATATCGAAGTTACCAGCCATCTTAATATGGATTATGCGAACTACGAGGATACCGTAAAAGAGTATTCCGTTACCGGAGACAGAACCGAAGGTTACTTATCCCATCAGGAAACATACGAGTCCGAGTCTACGAACGGAGTAGGGGGAGTACCCGGAACCGATTCAAACGGTGAGGGTCAGACCTATGTCTACCAGGACGCTGAAAACAGCGAGTCTTCAACTGCGGAAACGGTAAGCGATTATCTTCCCAACGAGCATTCGAGATACGCGGTAATACCTGCGGGCTCTATTGATTACGGCAAATCATCCCTTTCTATCGCCGCGATCACCTTCAAGGAGGTTTATGAGAAAGATGCCAAGACTATGGGACTTTTGGACGGCATCAGCTGGGATGAATACAAGCTTGCCAATTCTTCGGACAAAAAGCTTGAGGTAGATGAAGAGTTCTATCGTATGGTAGCAAATGCCACCGGAGTTCCGGTTGAGAATATTACGATCGTTGCGTACGAATCGCCACTTTTCTACGACAAGGAAAGCCTTAACGTAAGCTGGACAACGGTTCTTTCCGTAGCTCTGTTTTTGCTTATCCTTATACTCCTTGTAGTCGTAGTACTGCGGAGTATGGCTGTCAAGAAGGAAGAGCCTCAGGAGGAGGAACTTTCCGTGGAGACTATTTTGCAATCTACGCCCGAAGCTACTATCGAGGATATCGATGTGGAGACAAAGTCCGAAACCAGAAAAATGGTGGAGAAGTTTGTGGACGAGAATCCCGAAGCTGCCGCTATATTGCTTAGAAACTGGCTTACCGACGAATGGTAAAAAGGAGATATTATGGCAAGAGGTTCTTCTGATTCATCAATTTCAGGATTACAAAAGGCCGCAATACTGCTCATCGTCTTAGGACCTGAGAGATCTGCGGGTATATTCAAACATCTCAAGGAAGAGGAAATAGAAGAGCTTACTCTTGAGATTGCCAATACAAGAAGCGTTACGCCTCAGGTAAAAGAGGATGTTATAAACGAATTCTACGAGGTCTGCCTTGCACAGCAGTACATCGCGGAAGGTGGTATTACATACGCCAAGGAGCTTTTGGAAAACGCTCTCGGAAACGACAAGGCTATGGAGGTTATCGGACGTCTTACCGCATCCTTGCAGGTTAAGCCCTTCGAGTTTGTCCGCAAGACCGACGCATCACAGCTCATCAACTTTATTCAGGACGAGCACCCTCAGACCATCGCCCTTATCCTTTCGTATCTGTCCCCTCAGCAGGCAGGACAGATCATCGCGGCTCTCGCTCCCGACAGACAGGCGGATGTTGCAAAGCGTATCGCTGTTATGGACAGAACAAGTCCCGATATCATCAAGGAGGTGGAGAAAGTGCTCGAATCAAAGCTTGCTTCCCTCGTCAACCAGGATTACACCATTATCGGCGGTGTCGACTCTGTTGTTGAAATCCTCAACTCTGTTGACCGCGGTACTGAGAAACATATTATGGAATCTCTCGAGATCGAAGAGCCCGAGCTTGCCGACGAGATCAGAAAGAAGATGTTCGTATTCGAGGATATCCTCCTTCTCGACGACAAGTCCATTCAGCGTGTGCTTAGAGACGTTGACAACAACGACCTCGGAATTGCTCTTAAGGGTGCGAACGAACAGGTTCAGAACGCAATCTTCAACAACCTTTCAAAGCGTCTTGCAACTATGATACGAGAGGACATGGAATTTATGGGCCCTGTCCGTATGAAGGACGTGGAAGAAGCTCAGCAAAAGATAGTAAACATCATAAGAAAGCTGGAAGATGCCGGCGAGATCATTATTTCCAGAGGCGGAGGCGACGAGATAATTGCCTAATCTTTTGAAAACATCTTATGTGAATATCAGCAATAAAGATAAGCGCGTTATCGACATGAATGCGCTTATGGAAGCCAAGCTTGAAAAGATGCGCCAGGAAGAGCAAAGAAAGGCGCAGGAAAGATTCGTCGCCGGAATAAATGCAGAAGTCGTTGATGAAAACGGCGAACCCATAGAGGGCGCTGAGGGCGATGGCGTAGAGGGTCTTTTTGCCGATAATGGCGAAGAGGCGGAGTATGACGGCGAAGGAGTTTTGGCAGAAAGCGCAGGAGGGGCTAATATAGGTCCTTCCGCTTTTATAGACAAAGCCAACGAAGAAGCTGCTATGATCATCGAAAAAGCCCATATCGAGGCAAATGAGATCATAGAAAGCGCCAGGGCAAGGGCTCAGGCGGATGCCGACGGAATATACGCCGAGGCCAACGAGCGCGGTTACAATGAAGGCTCGGAGAGAGCAAGAGCCGAATACGAAGAAAAACAGGCACAGCTGGCGGAGAGGGAAAAACAGCTCGAGGCGCAGTACGCGGAGAGCTTTGAGTCCATAGAGACCGAGCTTGTTGATACCATTACAGATATCTACGAATATATTTTTAATATAGATCTGTCCGGTGAAAGAGGAATACTTCTTCACTTAATAGAGAGCGCAATGCGCAAGATCGAAGGGACAAAGAGCTTTTTCGTACATGTATCCGCGGAAGATGCGGCTTACGTTACGATGCAAAAGAAAGCGCTTGAAGCGGCGGCAACTCACCCCGACAGTATCGTTGAGGTTATAGAGGACATATCTCTTTCCAAGAATCAATGCTTTATTGAGACTGACGGTGGTATTTTTGACTGTGGTCTTGATACGGAGCTTACAGAGCTTTCAAACAAGCTTAAGGTTCTCTCCTACGAGAAAAAATCATATTAGACTTTTAAAATAGATGGCTACACAAATAGACATTAAAAAATATAATAAAGTCAAGGAAATGAACTTTTTCCTGAAAAAAGGCAAGGTTGTAAATGTTGTCGGCCTTACCATAGAATCCGCAGGCCCCGATGCAAAACTCGGGGATTTGTGTATTATAAAGCCTGAGGATGAAGACGGGGAAATGCTCAAACCGATCATGGCGGAGGTTGTAGGTTTCCGCGATAAAAAGACTCTTCTTATGCCCTATGACGCTACGGACGGAATCGGCCTCGGAAGCATCGTTGAAAACACAGGCTACCCCTTAAGGGTTGCCGTATCGGATGAACTCCTCGGAAAGAGTCTTAACGGACTTGGAATCCCTACGGACGGAATCCCCGTTGAGGGCGAGTACTACCCGGTTGATGCCACGGCTCCGGATCCATTAAAAAGAGAGATCATCGATGAGGTTTTGCCCCTTGGAGTTAAAGCCGTTGACGGACTTATAACCTTAGGAAAAGGACAGCGTATCGGTATCTTCGCCGGCTCCGGCGTCGGTAAGTCTACGCTGATGGGTATGTTCGCGAGAAATACAAAGGCGGATGTAAACGTCATCGCTCTTATCGGAGAGCGAGGCAGAGAGGTTCGCGAGTTTATAGAGAGGGACCTCGGCGAAGAAGGTATGAAGCGAAGCGTCGTTGTTGTCGCAACGAGCGACAGACCAGCTCTTGAGCGTAAAAAAGCCGCTATGACCGCAACCGCCATCGCTGAGTATTTCAGAGACTGCGGAAAAGATGTGCTCCTTATGATGGATTCCCTTACCCGTTTTTCCATGGCTCAAAGAGAAATCGGTCTTGCAAGCGGCGAACCGCCGGTTACAAGAGGATATCCCCCCAGCGTATATTCGGAAATGCCGAAACTTCTTGAGAGAGCGGGAAGAAGCGATAAAGGATCGATCACGGGTCTTTATACCGTTCTTGTTGACGGAGATGATTTTAACGAGCCTATTACGGATACCGCAAGAAGTATTCTTGACGGACATATTATGCTCGACAGAAGGCTGGGACATAAAAACCATTACCCCGCCATCGACGTTTTACAGAGCATCTCGAGATGTATGAGTATGATCGCGGATAAGGAACATAAAGTGGCAGCCGGCAAGCTCAAAACCGTACTTGCGACATACAATGAGGCGGAAGACCTTATAAATATCGGCGCCTATAAAAACGGTTCCAACCCCAAGATTGATTACGCCATTTCCAAGATTGATGAGGTAAATGCTTTTCTTTGTCAGGAGACGGATGAAAAGTTTACCTTCGAGGAAAGCATAAATATGCTCCGGGGGCTTTTTGAAGATTAATGGCAAGATTTAGATTCTCTCTCCAGAATGTACTGGATATCAAAGTTCAGATGGAAAGCATGGCTAAGCAGGAGTTTTCTGCAGCAGCCGCTTATCTTTCAGAGGAAGAAGAAAAGCTTCGAAGGCTTTACTCAAAAAAAGAGAGCCTTGAGGAAGAAGCAAAAAAACTCCTTCTCGGGAACCTGAATTTCAGGGATATTGACGATAACCAGCTTGCCATAATGCAGACAAAGGAAGCAATACAGAATCAGGAGAAAGCGGTTAAAAAGGCAGAAGACGCCTTAGAGATGGCAAGAGTTAAAATGGCTGAAGCCGTTATGGAAAGAAAGACTTACGAAAGGCTCAGAGAAAAGGCTTTTGAGGAGTACAGGCTTGAAGAAAACAGAGCCGAGGGAAAGACAATCGACGAGCTTACAAGCTATGTTCACGGCCGTAAGGCTCTGTCTGAAAAGTAAGTAAAAGATAATCGAATAAAAGGAACATAAAATGGCTAAGAATATGACGCCGGAAGAAAAGGCGGCAGCGGAAGAGCGTAAAAAGCTCGAAAACGAAAAGAAACAACTTAAAAAAGACCAGGCCGAATCCAAAGCCGAGGCGAAAAAGAGAGCAAAAGAGATCGCCAAGCAGGAAGAGGCTCTTGACGAGGAGAAGGAAGGAAACGGATTTGTTACTTTTCTTGCCACTGTTTTTATTGTCGTT
>JAFPRD010000144.1:0-2289 GCA_017401005.1 Lachnospiraceae bacterium | reverse complement strand
TTCCATAAAGCTTTCCGTGGTAACGTATCCGCAGTCTTTTGTACCCATCATAATATAAACTTTGCCGTACTTTTTCCGCTGTATAGCTTCCTCGAGTTTGTACTTTTTGTTATTGTTCTGGCAGATAACGGTCTTACCGCCCTTGTAATTGTAAATGCAATAACCGTTGTCACAATAAAAGTCAGCCTTGTCCCAGCCCGCATAGTCGAAGATTCCAACCATTCTCGAATCTCCCACAAAGCAGGCATCATCAAAGTAATCATCTTCTACCGTAACGTAATCCGCAGGAGTATCAAGGGCTATTTTTCCGCAGTCTTTATAATATCTTGAGTCTATCTCCGCCGGCGTATATGTAACGCAATTGCCTTCTATATCTCCAAAGCTGTAGGGGTATTTTTCGGTATCGTAAGATAAATCCGCCGTTTCTGCTCCGGTTACTGTTTCAGCTGCTTCGCCATCCCCGGGCGCAGCCTCTCCAGAGCCGCATTCGGCACCTGCCTCTCCTTCCGCAAACGTAACTCCGTTTCCGGTCTCACTACCTTCAGCTCCTGCTGCAGATCCTGTATTCCCCGCACCATCAATTACAGTATTATCTATATTTTCTGTATTCTCCGCACTCACTGCATTATCTGCATTGCCCTGACTGAAAGCTGAATCAGCTTCTCCCAAAGTAGCGGGGATAAAAGCGATTGAATCCGTCTTTGACTCGGGTATTTTGTTTTCATCCGTACCATTACCGGCTTCTTCATACACCCCCGCACTTTCATCGCCAAAGAAAGGAACCTTAATCTGCCCCGAGGCATTTAAAGCCTTGTATCCCCAAAAGAGGCAGATAAAAACAAGTATAAGCACGGTATAGGGCGCTTTTTTAATAAATGATTCTTTCATATATATCACCGAAATTTTTAGAAAATATAATACATAAACGCTCCGCCCTTACCCTGAATGATAAAGTAAACGGATATTGCGAACATAGGTGCCAGAATAAGCACCATCCACCACTTCTTTCCGAACTTTTTGGCAAACATTCTCGGAAGAGGCGTCATAGCAAAGATTCCACCCGCCAAAAGATACCAGTATGTCCTTATGTATCTCATAAACTGACTGCCCGCAGGGGAAGCACCCTCTATGCGGATTCCGAAAAGGCACTTTAAATAGTCTGTAAGAGAATTAATATCATTTATCGCAAATACAACCCAGCTTATTACGATGACAAAGATAAGGTATATGTTTCCGAGCCCTTTAACCTTTGTAAGCTTTCCAAGGGGAGTAAACTTTTCAAGGACGATAAGTAAAAACAGCAAAAGTCCCCAGATTATAAAGTTAAGCCCGAAGCCGTGCCAAAATCCGGTAATAAGCCAAACAATCAAAAGGTTTAAGATATTTCGAAAGGCGCCTTTTTTGCTGCCGCCTAAGGGGATATAAATATAATCCCTAAACCAGGCTCCGAGAGTAATATGCCATCTTCTCCAAAACTCTCCCACGCTCCTTGAGGAATAAGGCTCGTTAAAGTTTTCCGGAAGGTTAATCCCAAACATCTTTCCGAGAGCCACAGCCATAAGGGAATATCCGAAGAAGTCCATATAGAGCTCTATGGTATATGTAATCGCTCCGAGCCAGGCTACGCTCGTTGTAATTCCGGCGGCTCCGGCTACATTTATTGAGTTCCAGAGGGTGGCAAGATTGTCCGCGATAACAACCTTTATAAACATTCCGGCCGTAAATAGCCTTGCTCCCTCTTCAATACCTTCTGCGGTAACAAGTCTTTTTTCGTCCGCCCTTTTAAGGTCATCTTTATAGTCTTTGTATCTTACAAGTGGGCCCATAACCAGCTTAGGGAAATACATCGACATAGTACAAAAATCTATAAAGGATATCTTTTCGTTTTTCGTATCAAACAAAAGGGATATCATCTGGAATGTGTAAAAGCTGATGCCCAAAGGTAAGAATCCTAAAATTTTGCACGCGCAAAGAATACCGGCATTAAAAATGACGGAAACTATTAAAGGAACTGTTTTGTTTTTAACATGTAAAATCCATTTTTGAAATCCGAAATTGATTGCCACCGATGCGGCCAGACCAATAACGAGATATTTTTGCCCAAAAGTATAAAAAAGTAATCCTCCAAGTACAAGAAGGGGCTTTTGAAATTTAACCGATACTACTCTTAATGCTAATATATAAACGGGCAGAAAAATGAATAAGAAATTAATCTGCACGAAACTCACTTTAATGTTGCTCCTAAAATAAAAATTTTTTTAAAATAATTGTTGACATCTAATCGTCAAT
>JAFPRD010000143.1:0-14909 GCA_017401005.1 Lachnospiraceae bacterium | reverse complement strand
CATAAATCTTACCCATGCAAAAAACACCCTGACTCAGCGTATGCTCTGGCCGGGTTGCGGTGCAGAGGTTACCATCGACGCTTCATCTTTGAAGGACGGGGATGTTGCCGGGCTTTGCGCTCTTCAGTATTGCTACGGTCTTGTCGGGATTATGAAGGAACTCGGCAATTACTATCTTGTTAGGATCGTAAGAAATACCGAGAAAGATAAAGACAATATGGCAAGGGTTGATTTTATGCCGGGATATCTTACGGACAAGATAAGACTTGACGGCCCTGAAGTAACGGTTTATCTTAAAGCAAATTTTGAGGATATGAAGGACAGACTTGATTTCTATTACTTCAAGAAAGATAAGTTTGTTAAGGTCGGAGCACCTCACAAAATGGAATTCGGACTGTCGCATTTTACCGGAAACAGATTCGGACTTTGCGTATATTCCACAAAACGCCCCGGTGGTAAAGCCGTTTTTAAGAACTTTGTTTACAGTAATTAGATTAAATAGCAATAAATGAAAAAATAAATCCGGTATGGCATCATACCGGATTTAGTATTTATGAACATCTTTTTTTATTCCTGAGTTCTGACGTCTGTACTCGCTGGGAGAGCAGCCCTTTTGCTGTTTGAAAAGGCGGTTAAAGGTTGAGATACTGGAAAATCCGGAGGAGATGGCGACGTCTGTAATTGAAACATCGGGTCTTGCCAAAAGAGTTTCCGCTTCCTTTATACGTCTGAAGCAAAGATAATCACTGAAATTGTAATTTGTATATTGCTTAAAGAGCCTCGAAAAATGGAACTTTGAAAAGCCTGTGTTTGCGGCAATATCGCCGAGACTAAGCTCCTCGGTAAAGTGGTTGTCGATATATTCGAGGGTTTCGTTGAAAAGCTCTACATACTCGCGGCGCTTTGTGGGCGTTGTGTTGGAAAAGACATTTTCCTGCTGGGTATAGTTTTCTCCGATGGTTATAAAAAGCTTTAAAAGAAGCGCCTGTATTGAAAGCTCCGAAAATTCGCTGTTGCCGAAGTATTCGTTTCTCATCTGGAGGAGCAGGTTGTATATATCGTCATACACTCCGGGATCCTTTTCGGATGTGATAAGAAGAGGGCGGGAGAGTATGGACATAATACGGGCGCTTCCCTTTAACTTCATGGCAGCGCTGACATTCAAAAGGAATACAAATCTTCTTCCGGTGGGAGGAGCGGTGATCTCGTGGATGACTCCCGGAGGGATTATCAAAATCTCCGAAGGGTTTAAGACGAAGGTCTCGTTTCCGCAAACAACCGTGTATATATTTTCTATAGGAAGAATAATCTCCATGGCAGAGTGCCAGTGGGGTTCAAATCCGTGTGCCTGCTCATTTAACCATATTCTGTGAAGACTTTTGGCAGGATATTCAACTATTTCGTGGCCGTCGGAAACTGTACGCGATCCGGTCCAGTCGTTGTTTACCGAGTAGTATTTTTCGGTAATCTGTTCGGGGGTATATGACATTTCGTTTCTCTTAGGTTTTTAAGTATAATAGCAATAATTGTTTACCTGTTTTTATAGCTACAGCAACCATTATAACATAATTTACCAAAATTAAAAGCGGATATGTGTCTAATTTGTACCAAAAAAGCCCGCATTTATATCAAAGAAATGTACAAAAAAGATAATAGCAAAATTTGAGAAGTATGACGCACAAAATAATAAGCAGAGAAATGGGGCGAAAATTATACTAAATCTAGTATTAGGGACGGAGTATGCAATTATGCACAAAATCGGCTTTTTAAAAAAATACATGGCACTTGGTCTTATGGCTGCTATGTGCATGAGCGGATGCGCCTCCGGAAGCGGCGGGAGTAATCCCGAAAGCGCCGGAAACGGATCCGAGCAAAATTTGACAAGTGACGGATCGACAGATTCGAATAATACTATAGAAAGTTCGGAAACGGAAAAACCTCTGGACAAGGACGAATCCATAGATACGCTGGCTGATGAAGCGGCGGTTCCTGTTTTAAGAGATTCTATGGAAGAGGAAATGGGAGTGTTCGCCGGATGCGCGGTTACGGGAGGCGAGGTCGATGACCCCAAGGTTTGGGAAATCGTAACAACTCATTTTTCCGCAGTAACGCTGGGAAATGAACTAAAGCCTGACGCCCTTGTGGGCTACAGCGTCGGCAAATGCCCCGGAACGCAGACGGACGAGCTTAACGGCGAGACCATAACGGTTCCCAAGCTTGACTACTCCAGAGCGGAAAAGATCCTTGACAAGATCCTTGAGTGGAACGGACAAAACCCTGAAAAAAAGATAAAGGTAAGGGGGCATGTACTTGTTTGGCACTCGCAGACGCCGGAATGGTTCTTCCACGAAGATTACGATAAAAGTAAGCCCTACGTAAGCGCCGCTGAAATGGACAAGAGGCTTGAGTGGTATATACGTACCGTTCTTACACATTTCACCGGAGAGGACAGTAAGTACAAAGACCTGTTTTACGGATGGGATGTTGTGAACGAAGCCATAAGCGATGGAACGGGAACCTACCGGAGCGATAATGAAAATCCGAACGAGTCCTTAAGCGAGGACAGACACGGAAGCAATTCAAGCTGGTATCATGTTTACGGAAACGGCGACTTCATAATTAACGCTTTCAAGTATGCCAACAAATATGCTCCCGAGGATTTGGAACTTTATTACAACGATTATAACGAATGCAGTTTTAATAAGAAGAAAGGCATCTTAAGTCTCCTTGAAGAGATAAAAGCGGCCGAAGGTGCTCCCGGCGAAGGAACAAGAATTTCCGCTATGGGAATGCAAGGACACTACGGAATGGATTCACCTTCTTCGGGCGACATCATTTCCTCGATTCAGGATTATGCGAAGGTTGTCGGTAAGGTACAGATCACCGAGCTGGACATCAGCGCAAGCGATGAATATGATGGCAGTGATGAAGCAAAAACTGAGGAGAATGAAAAACTCCGAAAGAGATATAATATGATCAAGTACTCAGTCAACTCTTCCAATATTGAGGGTGACGTTGTTACGGGAATCACATTCTGGGGTACGGTAGATCATTACTCCTGGCTTCAGTCAAGATCAAACGTCGGAGGCGGAAACACAACGGGTCTTCCGCAGATGCCGCTTTTGTTCGATGAGAACTATGAGCCGAAACCCTGCTTCTATGTTTTCGCAGGTAAGAAATAAAATCGCGGTTTTCAAAACCGATCAAATACACAGGCGCCTCCCCAGGGAGAGCTCCGGAGGATGAAATGAACAAAACTCTGAAAAAAATCTTAATAGCAGTTGGCGTTGTTGTAGTCTTTATTGGCGTAAGCGTACTGCTTTCAATGAGAAAGACAAAAGATTTCCACGAAAAATATGAAGGTGTCGATCTTACCGAAGAGGTAAGCATCGCCGAAAAAACCGGCACATACGAAAAATATCTTGCCAAATATCCCGATGCAAAAGATTGTGATAAAGATGTAGAGATAGACCTCTTTGATTACGAAGCTGAAGGAAATGTTAAAGTAGAGACCAACTACCAGGGCGAGGGCAAGGTGCTCTTTACCGATACCGGTTCAGTTACAACCTGGAACGTAAATGTTCCCGAGAGCGGTTTCTACAACTTATACATGGAGTACCTTGCAGCAGAGTCCAGAGGAGTTGCGGCAGAGAGAAGAGTACTTATCAATGACGAGCTTCCTTTTGACGATGCAACAAGCATTGAGTTCTCCAGAATGTGGACCAACGGAGGCCCCGTTAAGGTAGACAACCAGGGCAATGAGATAAGACCTACTCAGGTTGAAGTATACGGATGGCAGTCAGCATACTTCGTTGACGATATGGGATATGTAAACGAGCCCTACAAGTTCTACTTCGAAAAAGGAGATAACAAGCTTACCCTTGATGCCGAGAACGAACCGTTGGCAATTAAAAAACTTGCGGTTGTGGGCGTCAAGAAGATTGCTTCTTATGAGGAATACATAGCAGCGCAGCCCGCTGATAACAGCAGCGAGGAAGCGAAGAGCTATAACGAGGTGATCGAGGGAGAGGATTCAACGATAAGATCCGAGTCATCACTTTACGCTAAGTATGACAGATCCTCACCCACCACTTCACCCAACAGCGTAACTACCACCGTCCTCAACTACGTCGGAGGAGATGCCTGGAGAAGCAACGGCATGTGGGTAGAGTGGGAATTCGAAGTTCCCGAAGACGGATACTACAACGTAATGGTTAAAGCCCGTCAGAACTATGCAAGAGGAAGCGTATCTAACCGCTCGGTGCTTATCGACGGAGAGGTTCCTTTCAAGGAGCTTGAAGAAGTTTCATTCGCATACAGCAACGACTGGGAATGCAAGAACCTTGCGGATGAGAACGGAAATCCTTACAATATTTACCTTACCAAAGGAAAGCACACGATCCGCCTCGAGGCTACTTTAGGAGAACTTGGAGCCCTTCTTTCAGAGCTGGAGAATTCAACTTACAGATTAAATCAGCTTTACAGAAAGATCCTTGTTTACACCGGAGCTACCCCGGACCAGTATCGTGATTACAAGATTGAATCAACCTATCCCGATATCATAAAGGGAATGGATATCGAGTCAAAGAGACTCTTCAAACTCGTAGATGACATGGTAGACTACAGCGGACAGAAGGGTGACTACATCGCTTCCGCTCAGACCATGGCTCAGCAGCTTGAAAGATTTGTTAAGAAACCACAGAAGATCACTCTTGAGTTCCTTACTTTCAAGGATAACATTACCGCACTCGGTACTGCGGCCCTTAACCTTTCGGAGACAAAGCTTGATGTGGATTACATCGAGATCACGGGAACTTCCGAACAGGCAAAGGTTGTTAAGAGCAACTTCTTCAAGTCCGCATGGCACGAGATCAAATCCTTCGTCGCTTCATTCTTCGTTGACTATAACGCAGTCGGAGATGTATACGAAGGAGGAGAAGCTAAAGACGCTATCACCGTCTGGGTACTTACCGGACGTGACCAGGGTACAATCCTCAAGTCCATGATCGACGATACCTTCACACCGGATACGGGAGTTAAGGTTAACGTAGAGATCGTAGACGCAGGTGCACTCCTTAACGCCGTAATCGCCGGAAGAGGACCTGATGTTGTTCTTTCCGTTGGTGCAGATCAGCCTGTAAACTACGCGCTGAGAAATGCAGCAGAGGATATCACTCAGTTCCCCGATTATGAGGAAGTGCTTTCTCACTACTCACCTTCTTCATACGAACAGTACAGCTTAGACGGACATATCTACGCTATACCTGAGCAGCAGACATTCAACGTAATGTTCTACCGCAAGGATATCCTTGAAGAACTTGAACTTGAGGTCCCCGATACTTGGGATGAGCTTATTGAACTGCTTCCTACGATTCAGGGTAACAACCTTTCAATCGCAATCCCCAGTGCGGGCGGAAGCTCAACTTCAGCGGGAGCAACAACAACGGTTGCATCCAACGCGCCTGACCTTTCACTTTACTTTACACTTCTCTTCCAGTACGGCGGAGATATGTACAACGAGCCCGGTACAAGCACAACGGTTGATACCGAGGCCGGAATCAAGGCATTTGATGATTACGTTAAGTACTTTAACGACTATGGTATTCCCGTTTACTTCGACTTCGTAAGCCGTTTCCGTTCGGGAGAGATGCCCATCGGTGTTGCACCTTACTCTACTTACAACACCCTTCAGGTATCCGCACCCGAGATCAGAGGACTTTGGGACTTCACCCTTATCCCCGGAACCGAAAAGGTTGACGAAAACGGAAACACATACATCGACAGAACCTGCTTCATCACCGGCAACGCAACAATGATGCTCAAGAACGATGATGAAAACATCAAGCAAAACTCTTGGGAGTTTATGAAGTGGTGGGCAAGCATTGACACCCAGGTTCGTTTCGGACGTGAGATAGAAGCGCTCCTTGGTGCATCAGCAAGATACAACACCGCAAACAGAGATGCCTTCTCCAAACTCTCTTGGAGCGTGGACGATATCGAAGTTCTCGCTGCACAGTGGGATCAGACAAAGGGTATCAGAGAAGTACCCGGCGGTTACTACACCGGACGTCACCTTGCAAACGCTGTACGTAAGTGCATTAACGACAAGGATGATACACGAGAAACTATTATTGACTACTCAATAAAGATAGACGAAGAAATCACCAAGAAACGTAAAGAGTTTGGAATGCCTTACGAAGAGTAAGGAAAAAAACTTCTTGAATGAGGAAGAAAATGAAAGAAAAGCAAGACAGTTATTTAAAAAAATACTTCCAGCTTAGAAAGCATAACGCTCAGGTGGCTTGGAAGAAGATGAAGGTGAGCAAGAACTGCTATATATTCCTCGCTCCCTACGCAATCCTGTTTACGATGTTTTTCGTATTCCCGGTAGTTGCTTCAATTTATTTGAGCTTTACCTACTACAACGTTCTCGAACCTGCGAGATTCATCGGACTCAACAACTACATAAGCCTTCTTCTTGAAGACGATATATTCCTGATAGGTATTAAAAACACACTTATCATAGCGGTGGTCACGGGCCCCCTCGGATACATAATGTCATTCCTTTTTGCATGGCTCATCAATGAGCTTCCGAGATGGGTACGAAGCGTAGCGGTAGTTGTTTTCTACGCCCCCTCCATTGCAGGTAACTGTTATGTTATCTTCTCAGTATTCTTCAGAGGTGATGCATACGGATGGGTTAACTCGATGCTTATGAACTTAGGTATCATCGATAACCCGATCCTCTGGTTTACAAATCCTAAGTACATGCTTCCGGTTTGTATGCTGGTAATCCTCTGGATGAGTCTTGGTACCGGATTCCTTTCATTCGTAGCCGGACTTCAGGGCGTCGACAGATCGATGTACGAAGCAGGATATATGGATGGTATCAAGAACCGTTGGCAGGAGCTTTGGTTCATCACCCTCCCCAGCATGAAGCCCATGCTTATGTTCGGTGCGGTTATGACCATCACGCAGTCCTTCAACGTTTGTGACGTTACAATGCAGCTTTGCGGATATCCCAGTACGGACTACGCAGCCAGAACAATCGTAACACACCTGTTTGACTACGGTTTCTCGAGATTCGAGATGGGTTATGCATGTGCGATCGCGACTATACTATTCCTGATGATGTTGATTGTTAACAACGCAATTCAGAGTTTACTTAGAAGAGTAGGAACCTGACAATGAGTAAAAAGAGAAAGAAAGAATTAGAAGAAAAGCCTTATCATAAACCTCTTGTGAAGAGAAGAAAGCCCAACCGCTCCATCGCCGGAGACATAGCTTTATACTTCTTCCTTGTACTGGTTGCATTGATAATGGTGTTCCCTATTGTTTATGCGGTTAGCTCGGCACTTAAGCCTTTGGACGAGCTGTTTATGTTCCCCCCGAGGATCTTCCCCAGGAACCCTACCATAAACAACTTTACCGACCTTTTTGTTACCCTCGGTAAATCATGGGTTACATTTTCAAGATACCTTTTCAATACCGTATTTATGACTGCAGTTGGTACAGCAGGACATCTTATCATCGCATCAATGGGTGCATTCGTACTTGCTAAGTACGATTTCCCCGGCGGAAAAGCGTTCTTCAAGATCGTAACACTTGCGATGATGTTCACGGGATACGTTACAGCTATCCCCAACTACATGATCATCAACAAACTCGGATGGATCGATACATACTGGGCAATCATCATCCCCGCATTTGCTTCACCTATGGGACTCTTCCTTATGAAGCAGTTCATGGAAGGACTTCCCACTTCACTTATCGAAGCTGCGAAGATCGACGGTGCAAATGAGTGGAAGGTGTTCTTCCAGATAGTAATGCCGAATGTTAAGCCTGCGTGGATGACTCTTATCATCTTCTCGGTACAGGGTCTCTGGAACAACAGAGCATCAACATTCATCTACTCCGAGGAGAAGAAGACACTCGTATTTGCACTCGGACAGATTTCACTCGGCGGTATCGCCAGAACCGGTCAGGCTGCAGCCGTACTGGTAGTAGTCATGATCGTACCGATCATCATCTTTATCTTCTCTGAGAGCCAGATCCTTGAAACAATGGCAAGCTCCGGACTTAAGGATTGATGATTATAGAAAAATTTTGACGAGGATTAGTATGAAAAACAAATTTCTACGCTTCGGACTTGTAGCAGCCGGTGCAATATTTGCATCACTTGCTCTTCCGATGACCGCACAGGCGGGCGAGACAAATTACACATATGTATACGACTACTGGGAAGATGTTCAGGAATGTCCCGATACATACACAGTAGCGAGAACTTTCACATATCTTGACCTTGGACTTGAGAAAAACTTCAAGAACCCCGAGTCATTATATGTGCACGGAAACAAACTCTATGTCTGCGATACAGGAAACAATCGTATCGTTATCTTCGAGAGAGTTTCAACCGATGAATTCAAGTTCATAGAGGAGATAACCTCCATTAAAGGCTCTAAGGTAAACGAGCTCAACGCTCCGGCAGATATAGCCATCGGTGATGACGGATCAATCTTTATCGCTGACAGAGGTAACTCCAGAATCGTCAAAGTTGACAGCGAATACAACTATCTTATGGAGTTTGTAAAGCCGGTTGACTCGGCTATCCCGGATGACCTCATCTTTAACCCCGATAAGATCGTTTGTGATACCGCGGGAAGAGTTTACTGCTCAGCTTCCGGTATCAACAAAGGACTTGTTAAGTATGAAGCGGACGGAAAGTTCTCCGGATTCGTAGGAGCAACCCCCGTTGCATACAACATTACAGATTATCTTTGGAAGAAGTTCGCATCTCAGGAGCAGCGTGCTCAGATGGAATCTTTCGTTCCTACCGAGTACGATAACGTATTCATCGACAAGGACGGATTCATTTACGCCTGCGCCGGCGGACAAAAAGAAGAAGATCTTGATGCCGAAACCGTTGATGCCGTAAGAAAGCTTAATATGCTCGGCAGCGACATCCTGGTAAGAAACGGTGACTATCCCGTTTACGGAGACCTTTACTGGTCAGGCGGCGGTGGAATTACCGGACCTTCTTATTTCAAAGATGTAACAGTATTTGACAATGATATTTATGTTTGCCTCGACCAGAACAGAGGACGTCTCTTCGGATATGACGATCAGGGCAGACTTATATATGCTTTCGGCGGTAACGGAAATATGGACGGTTACTTCCGTAAGCCCGTATCTCTTGAACATATGGATTACGATCTTCTCGTCTTAGACCAGCTTGATTGTGCCATCACATTGTTCATCCCTACCGAAGTAGGTAATCTCATCTACACCGCTATGGACCAGTTCGACCACGGTCAGTACGATGAGGCACAGGCTTCATGGGAACAGGTAAAAGCATTAAACGGTAACTACTCACTTGCTTACATCGGAATCGGACGTTCCCTTCTTCGTAAGGAGCAGTACAAAGATGCAATGGAGTACTTTGAAGTTAAGTACGATGACGAGAATTACTCAAGAGCATTTGCCCAGTACCGTAAAGTATGGGTTAAGAATAATATCGGTTGGATCGTTGCCGTAATATTAGCGCTTTTCCTTATTCCTCTCGGAATAGGTAAGGTAAAGCAGATCAGACATGAGATCGATATTGCGGACATCTTTAAAGTATAAAAGGATGGAGTAGGGTATGTTTAAAGCCTTAACAAAAAAAGAAACATATATCAGATATCTTAAATCATTAAAATTCTCTCTTTACTGTATGACCCATCCCCTGGACGGATTCTGGGATCTTACACACGAGAAGAGAGGAACATATGCAGCGGCGAACACTATTCTGTTCATTACACTTCTTACCAGAATACTTAAGCTCCGCTACACAAGCTTCCTGTTTTTGACAGTATACTGGGAGGATATAAACATTTTCCTCTATATAGCAAGTATACTTTTCCCTCTTGCACTTTGGGTTATAGGAAACTGGGGACTTACAACACTGTTTGACGGTAAAGGCCGATTAGGCCAGGTATACATGGCAACATGTTACGGCATGGCACCGTATCCCATCATACAGATTCCCTTGATGATCGTAAGTAACTTCGTTACCATCGAAGAAGGTCAGTTCTACTCGGTACTTAGTGTTATATCCCTTGTGTACTGTGCTTTCCTCATTATAACGGCGATGGGGCAGATTCACGATTTCGGATTCGGAAAGAACATTTTATTTACCATAGCTTCTCTTTTTGCAATGCTTGTAATGGTATTCATCCTTATGATCTTCTTTAGTATGATCTCCCAGGGTGTTGCGTACTTTATCTCAATCGGAAGAGAGCTTATGTTCCGAATATAAGGGCATTTATAATACAACCTATTAAGGATTGGAGTTGTCATGAAGAAACAAAAGAAACCTTTGACCGAAGCTCAGGTCGAAAGATTACAATCTGTAAAAGATACATTAAAAAGCCTGATATTCCCGGTTGTTCTGGTAGCTGTTATCGGAGCTGCGGTATATGCAGTTATTCATTTTGTTAATCCTGATACGGAAACAGAACCGGTTCAGCCCTACGGATATACCGGAGATGAAAAGCCTATAGTAAGAGAGACCGAAGATCTTATATTTACTATGGATCCTCTTACTACACACTTTACGGTCGAGCAGAAATCAACCGGAAAAGTATGGGCTTCATACATTGAGGATGCTGAAAGCGACGGAATCGCCCTCGGTACAGAAAAAGCAAAGATGCAGTCAAATGTTATTCTTTCTTACGCTGTTACCAACGGACTCGAGACAGTATTCGACAGTAAGTCTTTCAGCGTAGACAAGGGCATTTACGAGATAGAAGAGGACGGAGATACCGTTAAACTTCTTTGCTCGCTCGGTAATGTCAACAAAGAGTATGTTATTCCTACAGTTATAAGAGCGGCCGACTTTGAAAACTATCTTGCTCAGATGGATTCAAGCTCACAGTCTGCTGCTAAGGACTTCTATAAGAAGTACGATATCAATAAGCTTAAAAAGAGCGATGACAAGGAAGCACTCCTTGCAAGTTATCCCATCCTTGAGACCGAGCCTATCTATGTACTCAGAGACTCCGTCAACGAGGTAAGAAAGCAAAAGCTCCAGACCGCATTTGAATCTGTAGGATATACTTACGATGACTATCTTGCAGATAAGGAACTTGACCTTTCAAGCTCCGTTTCCGAGAATCCCGTATTTAACCTTGAGATGGATTTCAGACTCGAAGGCAATGAACTTATTGTAGAGATTCCTTTCGACTCCATCGAATACGATCCTTCAACACCGGTTTATACCGTTACTCCTCTTCCTTATTTCGGAGCTGCAAGCAAGGAAGATGAAGGATTCCTCTTCGTACCCGAAGGCGGCGGAGCACTTATCAATTACAATAACGGAAAAACATCCCAGAGCGACTATTACGCAAATGTATACGGCTGGGATATGGATATCAGAAGAGATTACGTTATCCACAATACAAGGGCTTACTTCCCTGTATTCGGTCAGGCCTGCGGCGACAGTTCATACATCTGCATCCTTGAAGACGGTTCTTCATACGCAGCAGTACAGGCATCAGTCAGCGGAAGAGCCAACAGCTACAACTTCGTAGATGCAAAGTACAGCCTCTGCAACAGAGAAAAGTTCGATATCGGTGATATCGCAAACTCAGACGTATTCGCATATCTTCCCGAACTTCCAAAAGGAGAGAAGATTGTTCAGAGATATACATTTATAGACAGCAACGATTATGTTGATATGGCATATGCATACAGATCATACTTAGAGAGAGAGTATGGACAGTATATGTCACTTAATGATTACACCCAGGCTCCTGTTACTGTAGAGATCGTCGGAGCAATCGACAAGGTTCAGCAGGTAGTCGGTGTTCCCGTATCCCTTCCTTTGAAGCTTACCTCTTACGATGAGGCAGCTGAGATCATCAAGGATCTTGATTCACAGGGACTCGGAAATCTTTCCGTAAAACTTACGGGCTGGTGTAACGGCGGTGTTAACCAGAAGATACTTACAAGAGTGAGCCTTATTAATGACCTCGGTTCAAAGAAAGACTTAAGAGAGCTTTCACAGACCGCAAAGGATTTAGGCGTAGACCTTTACTTAGACGGAATTACGCAGTACGCTCACAGAAGCAACATCTTCAACGGATTCTTCTCCTACAGGGATGCTGCAAGACTCCTTACAAAGGAAAGAGCTGAGCTTTACAGATTCAGCCATATTACATATAAGGCAAGAGAGGGATTCAAGAGCTACTACCTCCTCCACACACCTCTTGCTCTTAAGATGGCCAACAATTTAGTAGATACTGCCGTTAAGTACGGCACAGGCGTTTCTTTCCAGGATATCGGTATGGACCTTTCTTCCGACTTCTACAGAAAGGACTACCACTCCAGAGAAAATGCCAAGTACCTTAACGAAGAGCTTCTTAAGACCCTCGATGACAGAGGTGCAAAGCTTATGATCAATATGGGTAACGACTATGCAATACCTTATGCGGATGTTGTTACTGCAATGGATCTTAAGGGAAGCGGATATACCGTTATCGACAGCGAGGTTCCTTTCTATCAGATCGCTGTGCACGGATACATCAATTATACCGGAGACCCCGTAAATATCTGCGGTAATGATGAGGAAGAGCTTTTAAGAAGCGTAGAGTACGGTGCGGGACTTAACTTCACCGTTATGAAAGAAAGTTCATTTGTTCTCCAGAAGACCTTATATCCCGAGTATTACGGATGTGAGTACGATGCATGGAGAGACAGAATGATAGAAATGTGCACAAGACTCAATGATGAACTCGGTCACACCTTCAACCAGGAGATGACAGACCATGAGATCATCGGGGACTATGTAAGATGCACAACATATGCCGACGGAACAAAGGTATATGTAAACTACGGTTTCTCTGATAGCTACACAGCTCCCGACGGAACAGTAGTAGCGCCCAGAGATTACGCAGTAGCAAAATAAGTATTTGTAATGTTTACGAAAGGCTAACAAAATGGATAAGAAACCTAAGCACAGATACGTCGGACTTGAAAAACGTAAAGCGATAGCGGGTTATCTCTTTATTCTCCCTTTTATAATCGGATTTGCGTTTTTCATGGTTAAGCCCTTCTTCCAGTCCCTGTACATGAGCTTCAACACAGTTGAGCTCGGTGCCGGAAAATTCGATATGATCTGGAACGGATTCGGCAACTATGTATACGCGTTCAGAACCGACCCTGAATACGCAAGATTACTTACGGAAGAGCTCCTGCGAATGCTTGTTTATTCGCTTGCCATCATCGTCTTTTCCTTCTTCGTGGCACTTATCCTTAACCAGAAGTTCCACGGAAGAGCCCTTGTAAGAGCGGTATTCTTCCTTCCCGTAATCCTTTCATCAGGTGTTATGTTAGGACTCGAGTCCAATAACTCACTTATCGCCTCGCTGCAACAGCAGGTAGAAGAGGTTACCACCGGAATAAGCATTACGGACGGATTGCAGACCATCCTGCGAACAACCGGAGTCGGTGTAAGGGCCTTTGAGAAGGTATTCGAGGTCATAGATAATATTTATGATGTAGCTCTTGCATCCGGAATGCAGATCATCATTTTCCTCTCGGGACTTCAGACTATTCCCAAGAGCATGTATGAAGCTGCAGATATCGAGGGATGTACTGCATGGGAGAGCCTTTGGAAGATCACGTTTCCTTCCATCAGTTCACTTTTCCTTGTTAACTGGATTTACACCGTTGTTGACTTCTGTATGAGATCCGACAACGAACTTGTTGAAAAGCTTCAGAAGGTTATGATCCAGAACCAGAACTACGGAGCATCCGCGGCGATGACATGGACCTACTTCCTGATAGTAATCGCGTTTATTGGAATAACCTCACTACTTCTCAATAAGGTGGTATATTATAATGACTAAGACAAAGATTAAAAAAGAGAGCTTTTGGGAAAGAAATAAAAAGTCCGAAGGTTATCTGCTTAAGAAAAAGCTTACACAGATTTTCATAAGCATAACGAGATTTATCCTGCTTTTCGGACTTTGCTTCCTTATCCTGCAGCCCATACTTAACAAGATATCCGTCAGCCTCATGGAAGAGCAGGACCTTTATAACCCCATCGTTGTATCGATCCCCGTTCACTTTACAACCAGTAACTACAAGCTGGCTGCAGAGATCATGAACTACGGAAAAGCCTTTACAAATTCGCTTATAATCTCTCTTACGATCGCTATCCTTCAAATCGCTGTATGTACTCTTGTAGGATACGGATTTGCGAGATTTAAGTTCCCTCTTAAGAAATTCTGGTTTGCGATGGTTATGCTCGTAATAATCATTCCGCCCCAGGTTATTTCAAACTCATTGTATCTGCACTTTAGATTCTTTGATTTCCTTGGAATCATTAAGCTGATCACAGGAAATACGCTTAACTTAAGAGGACTTAAGCTTCCTTACTACCTTATGAGTGCCGGATGTATGGGACTTAAGAACGGACTTTACATTTATATGATCCGTCAGTTCTTCAGAAACATCCCCAACGATATGGAAGAGGCTGCTTATGTAGACGGATGCGGTATGCTTAGAACCTTCGTAAGAATCATGCTTCCCGAAGCTAAGCCCATCATCACTTCCTGTTTCCTCTTTGCCTTCGTTTGGCAGTGGACAGACGGCTTCTACTCAAATATGTTCCTTGGAAACACAACTCTTGTAAGTACAAGTATTTCAAGAATCGTAGACTCCCTGGGAGCGTATATGCAGCGTATCTTAGGCGCAAAGGTAAGTATTTCGGTTGCACAGTCCAACGCCGTATTATCAACGGGTACACTGATGGTTGTCGGACCTGTAATCATCCTTTATCTCTTTGCACAGAGACAGTTCGTTGAGAGTATTTCTTCATCCGGTATCAAGATGTAATATCGGATAATATGACAAAGTAGCGCATT
>JAFPRD010000142.1:0-10695 GCA_017401005.1 Lachnospiraceae bacterium | reverse complement strand
GACAGCTTTGCGAAAAGTGGGATGTGCCCTTTTATTTGTACGAAAAGGACATACCTTCGCTTTCTAAAGAACTGGGTCTGTCCGAGGAGGAAACGGGCAGGCGCGTTAGGTACGAAGCTTTTGAAGAGATGGCGCAAAGGGTAAAGAATGAGCTTTCGGCCGTTTCTGATTTTGGACCTTCAGGAAAAGAGCGAGAAGTAAAGATTGCGGTTGCTCATAATATGAACGACAATGCGGAGACGGTACTTTTTAATCTTTTCAGGGGAAGTGCTCTGAAAGGACTTACCGGGATTCCGGTATCAAGGGAAGGAAAATTTCGGATTGTTCGCCCCCTTCTTTGCCTTGAGCGATCTGAAATCGAAGAGATTCTTAAGTGCTTTGGTTTAGAGTATGTAACAGATGAAACCAATGAAGAGAATATATACTCGAGAAACAGAATAAGGCATGACATCTTGCCGGTTGCCGAAGGAATCGCCCCCGGGGCTGTAAGGAGAATCCTTTCTTCATCGCAGATTCTTGCTGAGACCGAGGACTTTCTTGAAACTGAAGAAAAAGAGGCTTTTGAGAGATGTGCATCCTTCCGGGGTGGGAATGTAAAAACTCCTGCGGAGGCGGAATCTGCCGTGGAAGTTATCCTTGATTGCGGTAAGCTCTCCTGCTGCCACATCGCTATACAAAAAAGAGTCCTGCACAGAGCATTGCGGATAGTTACATCCGGAGGCAGGGACATTGGGGCGCTGCAGATAGAACAGCTCCTTGATCTCTTGTTAAGAGAAGGAAACCGAAAGCTTGACCTTGCAAGAGGCGTAGCCGCCAAAAGAGAATATGACAAAATTGTCATATCGAGCAAAGAAGGCGGTTTCGCCGGGGATGAGTCTGAGAAAGAAATAAGCGGAAAGCTTATATCAAAGATCATACCCGGGGAAAACTTTAATCTGAATTTAGAAGATTTTAAGAAAACCGCAGGCGCAAACAAGTATACGAAATTGTTTGATTGTGATAAAATAGATGGGCCGTTTGAACTCAGAAAGCGCAAAACGGGGGATTATATCGCCGTAAAGCGCTCCGACGGGACATACGGAAAAAAGAGCCTTAAGCAGTATATGATCGATGCCAAGATCCCACCCTCCGAGAGGGATCTGATACCGGTTGTAGCCGTTTATGATAAATGCATTTGGCTTGTGGGCTATCGCACAAGCGATGACCTTTTTATAGATGAAAACACAAAAACAATATTAAGTTTAACATACGAGAGGTAAATAAAATGGCTGATTATCATATTGAAGTTATGATACCCGAAGACGAAGTAGATAGAAGGATCAAGGAAATCGGAGAGCAGATCACAAAGGACTATGCGGGAAAGCAGGTGCACCTTATCTGTGTTCTTAAGGGAGGAAGCTTCTTTCTCTGCGAGCTTGCAAAGAGGATCAATCTTGATGTATCTCTTGATTTTATGTCAGTATCCAGCTATGGCGGAGATACAAAATCCAGCGGCGTTGTAAAGATTGTTAAAGATCTTGATGAATCAATAAAGGACAAGGATGTTCTTATCGTAGAGGATATAGTAGACAGCGGAAGAACCTTAAGCTATCTTCTTTCTATGATGGAAGACAGAAAGCCCGCTTCTTTAAAGCTCTGTACCCTTCTTGACAAGCCCAGCCGCAGAGTTATGGATGTCAATGTGGATTATACCGGATTTGAGATCCCCGATGAATTTGTTGTGGGATACGGTCTTGATTATGATCAGAAATACAGAAATTTACCTTATATCGGAGTAGTTAAATTTGACTGATCCGATTATCGTAAAAATGACTAGAGACGGAGGACAAATTTTTGGACAACAACAGAAGGGGTTTTAGAGGCTATCTGATCTTTATGTTTGTGGTTGTTGCATTTGTTGTAGTGCTCAACATACTCAGATATAACTCTTCTCCCTATACTTACGATCAGTTTATTGCAGATATGGACGGAGGCAAGACAACTGAGATCACTATCGTCCCCGATGAAGGATCGGGAGCAGGATACGTATCGGTAGGCTTTGAAGCCGGATCAAACAAGAGACTTTATGTTACATCCGCTTCCGAAATTGAAAAGGTCATCAGAGACAAAGGCTATGACCCTATCGTAAAAGACAGTTTTTGGACGCACTGGACATTTAATGTACTTATTCCCCTCGTCGTTATAGTAGTAGCGGTGATCTTCATGTTTATTATGCTCTTTGCGGGTTCGGCGGGAGCAGGAGCCGGCGGAGGCAATTCCAAGATGATGAATTTTGGAAAGAGCCACGCCGAAGTTATCAGAGACAGCAAGGTCAGATTTGAAAATGTTGCCGGCCTTCATGAGGAGAAGGAGGAACTTAAGGAAATAGTAGATTTCCTTAAAGATCCCGGTAAATTCACAGCTCTCGGTGCAAGGATTCCCAAGGGTGTGCTACTTGAGGGTAGCCCCGGAACAGGTAAAACCCTTCTTGCAAAGGCTGTAGCCGGAGAAGCGGGGGTTCCTTTCTTCAGTATTTCGGGTTCGGATTTCGTCGAGATGTTTGTCGGAGTCGGAGCTTCGAGAGTAAGAGACCTTTTTGAAACTGCCAAAAAGGAATCCCCCTGCATCATCTTTATCGACGAGATCGATGCTGTGGCAAGGCGCCGCGGAACCGGTATGGGCGGCGGCCATGACGAACGCGAACAGACCCTTAACCAGATGCTGGTTGAGATGGACGGATTTGAAAACAACGAAGGAATCATCGTTATGGCGGCTACAAACCGCGTTGATATCCTTGACCCCGCGATTCTTAGACCCGGACGCTTCGACCGTAAGGTTGTTGTCGGAAGACCCGACGTTAAGGGCAGAGAAGAGATCCTTAGAGTACATTCCGCGGGAAAACCCTTAGGAGATGATGTCGATATCGAACAGATTGCAAGGACAACAGCAGGCTTTACAGGCGCCGATCTCGAGAACCTTTTAAATGAGTCGGCTATCAGGGCTGCCAGAGAAAACAGAGCCTTTATCTCCATGGAGGATGTCAGAAAATCCTTTATCAAGGTTGGTATCGGTACCGAGAAAAAGAGTCGCCTTGTGTCTGAAAAAGAAAAGAAGATCACGGCTTACCATGAGGCGGGCCACGCTATTCTTTTCCATGTTCTCCCTGATGTTGGACCTGTATTTACCGTATCGATAATTCCTACCGGTCCCGGTGCGGGCGGATATACAATGCCTCTTCCCGAAAAGGATGATATGTATCTTACAAAGAGCAAGATGCTTCAGGATATTCAGGTGTCTCTGGGCGGAAGAATAGCAGAAGAGATCATCTTTGGTGATATAACAACGGGCGCTTCGAGTGACATCAAGAAAGCAACCAAGGTGGCAAGAATGATGGTAACCCGCTTCGGAATGAGCGAAAACATCGGTGTTATCTGCTACGAAGACGACGATGATGAAGTATTCATCGGACGCGACCTTGCCCACGCCAAGAGCCACAGTGAAGAAGTTGCAAGCGAGATAGATAAAGAAGTGAAGTCCATCATCGACGATTGCTACAAAAAAGCCAAGGATATTATCCTTAAGCATGAAAATGTGCTTCACAAGTGTGCTGAGCTTCTTCTTGAGAAAGAGAGAATCTCCCGCGAGGAGTTTGAAGCACTCTTTGAATTGTAAAAGTTGCACAAAATTTCAAGGGGGATGTTGTGAAATTTGTGTAAAGTGAGACTTACTTTCAATATAGGCATATGGTAATATACTGATTGTACCCCAATACATTAGTTTTTTTGCTATACCCCCAAGAAATACCTTCTCTAGAAAAGGACAGCTTCCCCGGCTGTCCTTTTCGCTTGCTATTAACAGTATTTTTTTGTAAAATAAATGCATGGTCACTATAGCTTTCTGATAAGAAGGGTGTAAGACATATATGGATCTGGAAAAGCGTAACAGAATACTATATTTTGAAAAATATATTAACACGATGCGCCCTGTTTTCAATACGAGAGCATTATTCAGCGATACATCCGCCGAGTATGTTTCTCCTGCGGAACCGGACGCTTTTTCTACGGTCAAAATACGATTTCGGACCGCGAAAAACAACGTGGATTATGTATGCCTTGTCTGGCATGGCAATAAATATCTGATGACAAAGGTTGAAACGGCGGTTCACTTTGACTATTACGAGGTTGAAGTGCTCTTAAAGGATGAAAAGTTCTCCTACTACTTCGAAATTACTTCCGGCAACCTTGTCTGCTACTATGATATGAGGGGCTGTACAAGGGATATCAACGAGTATTACAACTTCGGAATAATCCCCGGATTCTCTACGCCGAAGTGGGCAAAGGGTGCGGTAATGTACCAGATTTACGTTGACCGCTTTTGCAACGGCGACAAAACAAATGATGTTTTGTCGGGGGAGTATTGCTACATAGGCGAGCCCGTAATAAGGGTTGAGGATTGGGATAAAGATCCGGCGACTATGGATGTAAGATGCTTCTACGGAGGCGACCTTCAGGGCGTCCTTGATAAACTTGACTATATTGCGGGGCTTGGGGTAGAGGTTATCTATTTTAATCCCCTCTTCGTATCTCCTTCCAACCATAAATACGACATTCAGGACTATGACCACATCGATCCTCATTTCGGAAAGATAGTGGACGACGACGGAGAACTTCTGCCTCCCGGATCGAAGGAAAACAGACTTTCAACCAGATACATTAACCGTGTTACAAGCTTTAATAACCTTACGGAGAGCGATAAGCTTTTTGCAAAGGTTGTTGAAGAGGCCCATAAAAGGGGCATGAAGGTAATCCTTGACGGTGTGTTTAACCATTGCGGATCCTTTAACAAGTGGATGGACAGAGAACGGATCTACGAGAATGCACAGGGATATGAAAAAGGAGCCTTTGTAAGCGCGGACAGCCCTTACAGACAGTATTTTGATTTCTCCGATGACCGCAGGTGGCCCTACAATCCCACATACGACGGCTGGTGGGGACATGATACCTTACCTAAACTAAACTATGAGGGCTCAAAGCAGCTCTATGATTATATTTTAAATATTGGTAAAAAGTGGGTTTCAGCGCCATTTAACGCGGACGGCTGGAGACTTGACGTTGCGGCGGATCTCGGACATTCGCCGGAGTTTAACCACAGATTCTGGCAGGATTTCCGTAAGGCGGTTAAATCGGCAAATCCCGATGCAATAATCCTTGCGGAGCACTACGGTACCACAAGAGACTGGCTGCAGGGCAATGAATGGGACACCGTAATGAACTATGATGCGTTTATGGAGCCCGTAACCTGGTTTTTGACCGGTATGGAAAAGCACAGCGATGACTTCAGAGAGAACCTCCTCGGAAATGCGGAGAGCTTCTGGGGGGCTATGATCCACCACACCTCCAGCTTTTCAATGCCATCTTGGCAGGTGGCGATGAATGAGCTCTCTAACCATGACCATTCAAGATTCCTTACGAGAACAAACCATAAGGTCGGACGTACAAATACTCTCGGACCGAGGGCGGCGGAGGAAGGCATAAACAAGGCGGTGATGAGAGAAGCGGTTGTGATCCAGATGACCTGGCCCGGCGCTCCCACCATCTACTACGGAGATGAAGCGGGCGTTTGCGGATTCACAGATCCCGACAACAGGCGAACATACCCCTGGGGACGAGAAGACCTGCAGATGATACAGTTTCACAGAGATATCATCGCTCTCAGAAAAAAGTATCCGGAGCTCAGAAACGGTTCAATAAAGAAGCTGGGAAGCGATTATAATTTCATCGCTTACGGAAGATTTACCAGGGATGAGCAGTGCATTATCCTTATCAACAACAATAACCACGAAGTTGAGAAGGAGATAACCGCCTGGGAAGTGGGTACTCACAGAACGGGAAATATGAAAGTGATATTTCAGTCCACTGATGAGGGATACTCTTTGAAAGAGACTCTGTACCCCCTTAAAACGGGCATCTTAAAGATCAGACTTCCCAAGACAAGCGCTACGGTTTTAAAATTTGAGAAGTTAATCTAAAAACTATTTGCAATTATGATTTTACTATGGTAAAATCTGTGATTGAAATGCTGGTGTGGCGGAATAGGTAGACGCAAGGGACTTAAAATCCCTCGGGAGCAATCCCGTGCCGGTTCAAGTCCGGCCACCAGCAGTTCCCAAATCCTCGGTATTGAGGGTTTGGGATTTTTTTTGCCATTTTTTCAAACTCTTAAGAAATATTAAGAAAAGCAACTGCCCATTTTATTGACCTGAAATTTTCATTATGAGATAATTTGACTTATGTAAAATAGCGAAGAAGTCGCGATATGAAGGAACTTATGATGAGAAAAAAGATTTTTGCCGCAGTACTTGCAATCATGCTTATACTGGGGCTTGTCTCATGCGCTGCGGAGGATGATCTCCCGGAATTTAGCGGAACCCCCATCTCCGGCGCATCAAAACCGACCGAACAATCAGATATCAGTTCCGTTGTTGAGGGCTCTGTTATCATTGACAGGCCTGTTATTAACGGAAAGAAACAAAGCTACCTTACCGGAGAGTGGAAGAATGAGGATGTAGTAAACAGACGCCCTATGGCTGTTATGATCCCCAACACAAAGGCAGGTCTTCCGCAGTACGGAATCTCCAAAGCCAGCGTCATCTTTGAAGCTCCCATGGAGTGGCTTTCTTGTACAAGATTAATGGGCGTTTTCGAGGATTATGACGATCTTGATCATATCGGACCCCTAAGAAGCGCAAGACATTACTTTGTACATGAAGCGATCTCTCTTGATGCCATATTCTGCAACTGGGGGCTTGCGGTACAGTTCGCGGCGCCTCTTATCAACTCCGACAGAGTGGACAATATTTCGGCATCCGTGCTTGGAATCGACAGCCCCTCCGATGAAGCTTTTGCAAGGGACGAAAAGCGAAAGGCAGCAGGATATGCTACCGAGTACACGGGTATTATGACTATCGACGGATACGAGGCGGCTGTTGCCAGACACGGATACAGAACAAATTACCGTGAGGATTTCACGCCTACATTTACTTTTGCCCAGGACGGTACGGTATCAAGCTACAGTGAATGCAATAATGCTACAAGGATCGCTCCGGGCGGGTTTGAGAACGGTGTGGGAGGATACGGACACGGACTTCCTTACTTTATCTACGATTCATCCGACCACCTCTACCACAGATATCAGTTCGGAGAGCCTCATAAGGACGAGATGAACGGTGAAGAGCTTACCTGCAGAAATGTTATCTTTATGCTGACCAAGGGAAATTATTTCGATGATGTCAGCGGATACCTTAATTTTGAAATGACAGGTAATGCACCCGCGTACATATTTACAGAAGGGAAGGTTATTCCGGGATACTGGCTTAGAGGTAACGAAGACTCGGATCCCTTCAAATTCTATGATTCAAACAGGGAAGAGGTTGTATTGAATCAGGGAAAAACCTGGATTTGTCTTATTTGGGATACATACCAGGATAACATCGCATACGAATAACTTTACGGGAGTTTCCAACTATATGGTGACTCCCATTTTTTTATGTTATAATAAATAGTCAGGTCGGACTAATGCCTTTTTACGCGTAAAGCGAGAAGGGAGCGGGTATGAATATAAGGTTGTATAATGCAAGGATCCTTACTATGGAAGTCGGGGAAGAAATCTTCCGGGGTGAGGTCTGGATTAAAAACGAAAACATCGCTTATGTGGGTACGAACAGTGATATCGCCGAAGCAGGCCCTGCCATACCCCATATAAAATGGGATTTTGAAATAGATTGCGGTGACAATCTGCTGATGCCGGGACTGAAAAATGCCCATACCCATTCGGCTATGACCTTCCTCAGGTCATACGCGGATGACCTGCCGCTAAACGAGTGGCTTAATACCAAGGTTTTCCCTTATGAAGCCAAGCTTTCTTCCGGAGATATTTACGAGCTTACGAGACTTGCTGTAATGGAATATGTGACCAGCGGAGTCACATCCATCTTTGATATGTACTTAAATCCCGACGCCATAGCGGAAAGCTGCCGTGATACCGGTATGAGATGCGTGCTTTGCGGAAATGTAAACGACCACACTTCTTCGCCCGAAAAGATGGCGGACGAGTTTGAAAGATTAAATGAGTTTAACCCGCTTATCAGTTACAGACTCGGAATGCATGCGGAGTATACCTGCTCGAAGAACCTCCTTGAGCGTATAGCAAAAGTGGTTCAAAACTATAAAGCGCCTTTTTACTGCCATATGAGCGAGACTGCAGCAGAGGTTGAAAGCTGTAAGGAAAGATACGGTAAAACTCCGGGACTATTACTGAATGAACTGGGAATGTTTGACTTTGGAGGAGGTATTTTCCACGGTGTTCATATGACGGATGAGGAAATGGATATCCTTAAGGATGCTAACGTTTCCGTCATCACAAATCCGGGATCGAACCTTAAACTGGCAAGCGGCATAGCCCCCGTCAGCAAAATGATCAAAAAAGGATTTAATGTTGCTATAGGAACGGACGGCCCTGCCAGCAACAACGCTCTTGATATGTTCAGAGAAATGTATCTTGTTGCGACTCTGGCCAAGATAAGGGATAACGATGCCGTGTCTGTGGATGCGGGAAAAGTTCTTGCCATGGCAACGATCGGAGGCGCCAAGGCTATGGGACTTGATGCCGCAGATACCCTTACAGCGGGTAAACTTGCGGATATAATTCTTCTTGATATGGCTAAGCCCAATATGCAGCCGGAAAACAATATCGTCAAAAATATTGTCTACAGCGCAGGAAAGAGCAATGTTCTTATGACGATGGTCGGAGGAAAGATCCTCTACCAGAACGGCTCTTACAACATCGGTGAGAGGCCGGAAGTAATATATGAAAACTGCAACAAAATTGCTGAGAGGATTCTTGGATAAATGAAACTTGTATCATGGAATGTTAACGGACTCAGAGCGGTTATGGGAAAAGGGTTTATGGACTCCTTTAACGCTTTGGATGCGGATATATTTTGCCTTCAGGAGACAAAACTCTCCGAGGGACAGATCGAGCTCGATCTCCCCGGATATGAGCAGTATTGGAACTATGCCGAAAAGAAGGGCTATAGCGGTACTGCCGTATTTACAAGAATAAAGCCGCTTTCCGTTACCTGCGGAATCGGAATCCCGGAGCATGACCATGAAGGAAGAGTTATTACTCTGGAGTTTAAGGACTTCTACTTTATAACGGTTTATGTGCCGAATTCGCAGAGAGAGCTTACGAGACTTGATTACAGACAAAAGTGGGAGGAAGACTTCAGGGATTATGTACTCAGGCTCGAGAGTAAAAAGCCTGTGATCTACTGCGGCGATCTTAATGTTGCCCATAAAGAGATCGATCTTAAGAACCCTTCCTCAAACCACCACAACGCCGGATTTACCGACGAAGAGAGAAACTGCTTTACTAAGACCTTGGAAAGCGGCTATATAGACACATTCAGATATTTTTACCCTGATAAGGAGGGAATCTATTCCTGGTGGTCATATATGTTCCATGCCAGAGAGAAAAACGCAGGCTGGCGTATAGACTACTTCGTTGCATCAAAAAAGCTTGAGAAAAAGCTTAAAGATGCCAAGATTCACTGCGATATTATGGGTTCGGATCATTGCCCCGTTGAGCTTAACATTGATCTGTAGATTTTTAAAGACGAAAAGGTAAGAGATGGATCAGGACAGAGAAAACCGCTTGGAAGAAGAAATGGAAGCGGAATTAGAGCGCGCTATGCAGCTCCGTGAAAGAATGGAGGAGCTCTACGCGGACACATTTGAAAGACTTTGTAACCGTAAAAATCCCGCGAATATGAAAAAGCTTGATAAGAAGATTAATTCCACGGGAAATGTTGTAAAGAACGCGTACTACGGATATCAATATTCGGATCTTTATCCGAGAATACTGGCTATGAAGGCCTCAATATCCCTTCAGCCCCCCGCTCAGCGAAGAAAAAGCGAGGAGGAGATGGACAGGCTTATTAATATCGTTGCTCAAAAGGACTGGGAAATACTGGCCCTTACCAGAAGCGACGACGCAATAGAAAGCTATCTGGATTTTTTACAGGACCCTCAAAACCGTCATATTATCACAAAGGCTATTCCCGTTGAGGACAAGTTCAAGAAGTTTTATGACCGTAAGATAAAGGCTCAGATAATGGGTCTTGTTCAGACTGACCCTACGGCAGAGTACGTCGAGACAAGAGCTATGGTAAGGTCCTTCCACCTTCATGTTGGCCCCACCAACTCCGGCAAGACATACGAAGCTATCACAAAACTTAAAGACGCGCAAAAGGGCGTATATCTTTCGCCTCTACGACTTCTTGCTCTCGAGGTCTACGATACATTAAACGATGCCGGAACCCCTACCTCGATGAAGACCGGCGAAGAGCATATCACGGTTGAGGACAGCAGAGTTATGTCCCAGACCGTGGAAACTCTTAATCTTGACGAGGATTACGATATCGCCGTTATTGACGAATGTCAGATGATAGCCGATCCCGAAAGAGGAGCCGCCTGGTCGAGAGCAATCCTCGGCGTTAAAGCGAAAGAAGTTTACCTCCTTTCCAGCGATAATGTTACGGAACTTCTCACAGAGATCATTGAGACCTGTGGCGATACCTATGATATCACAAGACATGAAAGAAAGACCGGGCTTGTGGTAGAGGATGCCCCTTTTGTACTTTCCGACAGCAACCGCGTT
>JAFPRD010000141.1:0-7709 GCA_017401005.1 Lachnospiraceae bacterium | reverse complement strand
GTCCGAAAATATAAATGATAACATTAATATAAACAATTCCCAAGGTACCGATAGCTCCGGTAAAGAAGTTTCAAACAACGAGGGGAAGAAGTACAGAGATTACCATTCCCAAAAAACCTATCTGAGCAATAAGTATTTTCTTTGGGGACTTACCGGATTTCTTACAATAATCGCATGTATCGCCGTATATTTGCTTCTCGTAAATATCGGTGTCATATTTAAGTTCTTCCAATCTGTAAACAAAGTGCTGATGCCTGTATATTTAGGCATGATCATCGCTTATTTACTTACACCCTTGCTTAATTTTATTGAGTGTAAGATTGTAACTCCCATTTTTGACAAGACAAAGGCTAAAAAGTGCGAAAAGCGCGATAAGATAATTCGTGGTATTTGTATCTTTTTAACTCTTTTAATTGCTGTAGCAATCGTATTTTGGTTAATCTACTTGATGATCAGCCAGATTGTTCCTTCAATAAAGCAGATTGTCGACAACCTGGATACATACGTTACAAACTTCCAGGCCTGGGCGAACAAGACACTTAACAATAACCCGGATCTTAAAGACAATATAATCAAGATCGTCGGTGTATCTTCAGAAGGTATAGAAGAGTGGATAAACGGAGATATACTTACATTTGACTTTATCTCCAAGATAATTCCATTCATTAACGATGACGGATCCGTTAATATGAGTCAGATGATGCCCATACTCGGTTCAATCATCGGAAGCCTTGGAAAGTTCCTCGGCGGACTTTGGAACTTTATTATCGGATTCATTATCTCTATCTATTTGCTTGGAGATAAAGAAAAGTTTGCCGGAAGAAGTAAGAAGCTTACCTATGTTGTATTTAACAGAAAGACTGCAAATAACCTTATATATGCCTTCAGGTTTACCCACAAAACATTTATCGGATTCCTTGGAGGTAAAATAGTGGATTCTGTGATCATTGGTATCCTTTGCTTTATAGGTACAACGATCCTGCAAACCCCTTATGCCGGACTTATAAGTTTGTTTGTCGGTGTAACAAATATTATCCCTTATTTCGGACCTTTTATCGGAGCGATTCCCAGCGCATTACTTATTTTCGTTGTGGATCCCCTGCATCCGTTAAATATGCTGTTTTTCGTAATCTTTATCCTCGTATTGCAGCAAATTGACGGAAACGTTATCGGACCTAAGATTTTGGGCGATTCCACCGGTCTTGAAGGCTTCTGGGTTATATTCTCGATTACGCTTTTCGGAGGATTCTTCAAAGTACCCGGTATGATTTTAGGCGTGCCTGTATTTGCTGTATTCTATGCCGGCGTTAAAGCCTGGGCAAGAAACAGACTTAAAAAGAAAGACTTACCTCACCATACATCGGACTACGTCAACCTCGTTAAGGTCAATGATGAAGGAGAAGTGGAAGAGTTTATACCCGAATCGAAAAAACCTTTTGCAAAGGAAGGGAAACATTCTTTCAAAGTACCTTTCTTCCATAAACTTATCGATAAGATAAAAGAGAAAAAGAAGAATAAGGATAAATAATTTTGCCGCCAAGGTAAATTATATTAAATGTATAATGAAATTTGTAATTCAGCGTGTAACAAATGCCGCCTGTGAAGTTGATGGTAAGGTAACAGGCAATATAAATAAAGGATTTCTTGTACTGATTGGTATAGCAGCAAACGATACAAAGGAAATTGCTGATAAGATGATCAAAAAGCTTATTGGGATGCGTATATTCGAGGATGAAAACGGAAAAACCAATCTGGATCTAAAGACTGTGGGCGGCAATTTACTCCTTATAAGTCAGTTTACTTTGTATGCTGATTGTAAACACGGAAATCGCCCCGGATTTACGGATGCTGCTAAGCCGGACCTTGCAATACCTTTATATGAATATATTTGCGATGAATGTCGTAAGAATTTTCCGAATCTTGGAACCGGAGTATTCGGAGCAGATATGAAAATATCTCTTTTAAACGACGGACCTTTTACAATCGTTTTAGATTCAAAGGAAATAATGTAAATTATAAGCGCCCTGAAAAAGAGCGCTGTTTTCCTAGATTAAAGTATGCGTTAAATTTATATTTTGCGTGTACATAATGCATGAAATATGATATAATATGAGTAAGGCCTTAAATTTGATGTTTTCCGGCCCGTAAGCTACGGTTACTACTTGATTTATCATTTGTATTTATTTCTGTATCAGTTTGATTTAGTTTTAGTTTTTTACGAGGTTTTATCTATGCTTGAGAAAAAACGTGATTCATCGGTTCTTATAGCTTTAATGGACGAATTGCCTGAGTTTTGCCAGGATTATTTTATCGGAAGAAAAAATGAACGAGCTCTTAGTACAAGAATCGGCTACGCGAGGGATTTAAATCATTTTATCGACTGGATGATCGCAAATCATCCCTATTTTTGCACTCTCGAAAAGCGTCATATTAAGCCCTCGGATTTTGGCCGGATTTCAGCCTCTGATATGGATAAATTCTTAGAGATTTATTCCGATGAACACCAAATTAAAGCTACAGCCCGTGTTCGAAGCGCTGTTTCTTCGTTTTATAAGTATTTAACGGATACAATAAGAGCCGTTGATTACAATCCGGTATCGGGAGCTCAAAAAATAAAAATTCCCGATAAAGATTATGTTATTTTTTTAACAAGCGAAGAACAAGCCAAATTATTAAATACCATACTATACGGTACCGGATTATCTCCGCGCCAGTTAGCCTGGCATAAACACTACGAAAAACGCGATCTTGCAATGATTTTTCTTTTTCTTGATACGGGTATGCGTGTTTCCGAATTAAACGGTATAGACAATGGTGATTTAGATTTAAATGAATGTTCCGTTGTAGTTACAAGAAAAGGCGGAAAACAAAGTAAAATCTATTTTTCGGATGAATCCGCCGCCTATATATCGGATTATCTTGATGAAAAACAGATAAATACACCGCTCTCCTGCGGTCCAAAGGAGCCACTCTTCGTCACATTACAGGGACGCCGTCTTACAATAAGGCAGATACAGGAAATCGTCCCTAAATACGTAGCGGCGGCCCTTCCTGAAAAAGCCGGAACAATAAGCCCTCATAAGCTTCGCTCCAGCTTCGCCATGGAGTTTTACAGAGTTGAAAGGGATATTCTTGCTCTCCAGCAAAGAATGGGCCATACAAGCCTTAATACAACAAATATCTACGCTAAAGCCTTTGAATCGGCTTCACTGCGTACAAGAAACTGGCGTAAGGATATAGATAATAATAAATAACTCGCGTAAAGTCTTATTTTATAAACAACGAAGTTAAAAATATGCAAATGTAATTTTACGATAAACGATTTATGTTACAGCTCTATATTTAGCTCTGTCAGAGGCTTATCGGTTTTTTGCCTTGTGATTTCCATTATTCCAAGAGGCGTAATATCTATAACCTTAACGGTTACATTATCCTCGGATACATACTCTTCCATTTTACTTAAAAGGTACTCTTCATCCTCGGGGCTTTCCATATTGATAAAGTCTACGAGGATCATACCGCTTATATTTCTCTGGGAAAGAATAAACGCTACTTCTTTAGCGGCTTCATCGTTTATCGCTTTAATAACCTCGGCTGAATCTTTCTTACCTGAGGTTATTTTTTTGCCTGAATTTACGTCAATTACAGTAAGCGCTTCCGTAAAACCAATTACAAGATAAGCTCCGCTTTTAAGGTATACCTTAGAGCTTTTGGCTTCTTCAAGCTTGGATTTAAGAGAATAAAGCTTAGAAAGATTTATTTTCTCGTCACGGTATAAAGATACCTTTTCACCCAAAGGAGAAAGCATTTCAAATATTTCTTCGCTTTCTGTAAGGACTTTTTCTATAGATTCTAAGCTGAATCTGCTTTTTAAATAGTCCAGAAGGCTGTTTTTAGGCTCATACAGCACATTAAAAGCAGCTTTATGCATAAAACCCTCAGGAAGCTTTTTTTTGCCCACAAGAGCGCTTACGGATATTCTTTTGCCTTTTTGCTTATCAGATATGATTTTTACGGGAATCAAATCCCCCTGCTTTAAAGGAGGGTATTCCTTCGGAACGTTGCTCAGCTTAAGGAAAGCCTCATCGTTTTCTGATATTTTTACAAATGCCGCTTCTATATCCTTTTTAACGTTTATAACTCTTGCGAGGATAATCTTTCCGGAATCAGAATCCTTCGGAAACTGTTTAATCCTAGATAGCCTGCCTTCTTTAATCAGAAAAATATTAACGAAATCCTCTTTATCAATCAGAATAAGCCTCGAATTTTCATCCGAGACTGCTTCGTGTTTTTTGTTTGCATCTATAAGTTCCGATCTTACGTTAATATTTCTACTCATCGCTACCAATATCTCCCATGGAAATAAGGGCGCCATTTTCATCTCTTGTGTAAGTATCGGCTCTGTAGATCATAAGAGAATTTTCCTGCATAGAATCGGCGTTAAACTTAAGTAAAAGCTCGATAAGCGCAGCGGGTTTGATATTATAACCGCTGGATGCATCGACAATTGCATGTATACAGTTTTCCTCTGTATCCCAGGAAAGCGAAAAGATCCTGTCTTTGATATCAACTTCTCTTAGCCCCGCTTTACCTTCCTTAACAAGGATGATCGATTCCTGATCAAGAAATCTCTTGATAGAATCGGTAATTTCCTCGGAATTCTTTGAAAAACACCCGGGAACGCGGCATTCTTTAAATCCGATATAGTATTCTGCGGCTGCGACACTAGCCATAGCATTTCCGGATTTTTCTGGAAGCTTTTTAACGGAAATAGCCTGTATCTCGGGAACGGAATGGGCGTTTATAAGGTCTTTAAGTTCACTGCAGGAAATATACGAATTCATCCTTAAATCCATATATTCTCCGTCGCTCTCAATACCAACTCCAAGAGGCTGGGCAAATGTTGTAATCTGGTGGGGAGAATATCCGCCGGTATAAGCTATATCAAGCTCAGCCCTTCTTATTACCTTTTGGAAGTATCTCATAACGTCCAGATGGCCGATATAACGGATAGCTCCGTGTTTTGAAAATCTTACTCTGTAATCAAAATAAGTTTTTGTGTTTTCATTACTCATATTTTTCTCACACTTACTTCGAAATCTTTATATTGGAGATAACGCATTGATCTCCCTAATTTAAGCTATTATCAAATGTCCTTTACGCAAAACAGATTCCGACACCAAACTGTGCTCCGCCGCAACCGGAACACCTCTGTGAACAGTTGGGCGTAATCTCCTCCCTTGCTGCTTTATGCCATTCATTAAGCAAAAATGATTTATTTACGCCGCAGGATAAGAAATCCCAGGGGAAGATCTCATCGTCCGGCCTTAATCTTGTCGTATAGAAATCAGGATCCACACCGTTTTTCTTAAACGCCTCGATCCAGACGTCATGCTTGTAATACTCAGTCCAGGCCTCGAAGAAACAGCCCTGTTTATAAACATCAAGAATAACAGGAGCAACTCTTCTGTCGCCTCTTGCGAGAACCCCTTCAAGTACGCTTAGATCTGCATCATGCCAGTTGTACTTGATAGACTTTTGGTTAAGCTGCTCTGTAATTGCTGTGCGGCAAAAATAAGCCTTTGATATAAAATCTTCTTTTGTACACTGTGGAGCCCACTGAAAAGCGGTAAAAGGCTTTGGTACAAAGAAAGAAGTACTGACGGTGATCTGAATCTTTCCGTTAACTCTCTTTTCTTTCGGAACAACATCAAAAAATGTAGCGGCGATTTCGTTTGCAAGCTCGGCTATTCCTCTGATATCGTCTTCGGTCTCGTAAGGATGACCAAGCATAAAGTACAGCTTAACCTTGTTCCAGCCGCCCTTAAAGGCCTCTGTGGGGCCGTTTATGATATCTTCAAAGGTAAGACCTTTATTTATAACATTTCTAAGCCTTTGAGTACCCGCCTCGGGAGCAAAGGTAAGGCTGGTTTTTTTGACATCCTGAACCTTGTTCATAACGTCAAGAGAAAAGGCGTCGATACGAAGGGAAGGAAGCGTAATATTAACATGCCTCTTTGAACACTCTTCCATAAGGAAATCCAAAAGCTCCGGAAGTGCCGAATAGTCGCTTGATGAAAGGGAACTTAAGGAAATCTCTTCATGTCCCGTGTTCTTCATCATCTCTATGGCATACTTTTTAAGGACTTCCACATCTCTTTCGCGCACAGGTCTGTAGAGTTCGCCCGCCTGACAGAATCGGCATCCTCTGATACAGCCTCGCATTATCTCAAGCACTATACGATCCTGGGTACACTTGATATAAGGCACAACGGGCTTCATAGGATAATATGTATCCGAAAGATCTTTAACAACTTCTTTAAGGATCTTCTCGGGAATTCCCTCTTCCTTTGGCGTAAAGGCCTTTATAGTACCATCTTCCTTGTAAGTAACCTCGTAAAGAGAAGGAACGTACATACCCGGAATTTTAGCGGCTCTTCTTAAGAATTCGCGTCTTCCAAGCTTGTTGTCCTTACAGTATTCATAAAGATCCATAAGCTCGCGGTATTTTGTTTCGCCTTCTCCGATATAGAACATATCGAAAAAGTCCGCTATGGGCTCCGGGTTATATGTGCAGGGACCGCCGCCTATAACAATAGGGCAATCCTCGCCTCTGTCCTTAGACAAAAGAGGAATCTGTGAAAGATCAAGAACCTGCAAAATATTGGTATAACACATCTCGTACTGGATCGTTATACCTAAAAAGTCCATATCTTTTATAGGCTTTTGAGATTCAAGAGCAAAAAGAGGAATGTTTTGCTCTCGCATGATCTTGTCAAGGTCGACCCAGGGAGAATAAACTCTCTCACACCAGACATCTTCGAATGTATTGAACATATCGTAGAGAATCTGAATGCCTAAATGGCTCATTCCAATCTCGTAAACATCCGGAAAACACATAACAAAACGAACCCGAACATCGTTCGGGTCCTTATATACAGCATTAACTTCATGCCCGATATAGCGCTCGGGTTTCTCTATCTTCATTAGAATATCATCAGACAGAGCAAGATCTGTAGTCCAAAAATTTTTCATAGAATTCCTTTAACGGTTGGCAAGCTCGGTAGTAATATCCTCCCAGGAAACGTCCTTTTCAACCATCAGTACCATCATATGATAAAGGAAATCACTGATCTCGTACTTAACTTCGTTTGAATTGGGATTCTTGGCGGCGATAACTATCTCTGTAGCTTCCTCACCTAATTTCTTTAAAATCTTGTCTATACCTTTATCGAAAAGATAATTGGTATATGAGCCCTCCTTTGGATGAACCTTTCTGTCTTTTATAACATCAAGAACTTCCTCAAATACCATAAGCGGATTATCGGGCTCTCTGTAATCCTTTTTGGTAATCTCGTTGAAAAAGCAGCTCTTCGCACCGGTATGGCAGGCAACGCCGACCTGAGAAACCTTAGCAAGAATCGTATCCATATCACAGTCTGCCGTAAGGGACTTAACATACTGGTAATGTCCGCTTGTCTCTCCCTTAACCCAAAGCTCACCTCGGCTTCTGCTAAAGTAGGTCATCTTTCCGGTAAGAAGCGTATTTTCAAAGGCCTCTTTATTCATATAAGCGACCATTAAAACTTCATCCGTACGATAGTCCTGAACAACAACAGGCACAAGTCCGTCCGGTCCGAGCTTAAAACTTTCCCAGGGGAATGCTGACTTTAAAGATACTATCGGAATGTCGTTTTGCTTGCAGAGAT
>JAFPRD010000140.1:0-5853 GCA_017401005.1 Lachnospiraceae bacterium | reverse complement strand
GCTCGCCGCCATAAATTTTTGCAGCAAGCCAAAACATTACACTAAATCTTAGTATTTTTCTAAACATAATATTTTATCTCCCCCTAAAATCAACATAATTGTACTATATAACCCTCGAAAAAACAAGGTTTCAGCCGTCCCCGCATGCAGTCTTAATACTTTTTTAATCAAAAAATGAAGGCTGACTTATCAAAGTCAGCCTCCTCTATATTTATATATAATCAGAGCTTTAGAATTGTGTTTCTTTAGTCAAACTTAATTCTTTCAAATAAAAACTCCAAAACATCAGGAGTAAATTTCTTGGCGTTAATTCCGACGGTGAATGTTCCGTCCTCATTGGGAACCTGTCTCATAACATCGGCGTACATAATAAGTGTCTCGGCTACGATGATGATTGCCTTGCCTACAAGATTAGGAGTTTCCTTAGGCATCTTAAGTCCCATTCCGAGAGGTGATACGTTTTCAACCTCAACAAAGAATCTTTCCTGTGTGTCGCAAACTACGACTACGCTCATGATAGAGAAATCAATTCTCGATATCGCTCTTTTTTCTTCCATTTCTAAATCCCCTTTTCGCATATCTTTGGACTATATCCTTGTACATTAAACAATAAAATGAAACCGCTATCAATGGCTTTGGTACGAATGGATGATTTTTGTGATGAATGGATTATTCTATCTACAGATCCTCGTCGTCGCCTTCGGCCATAACTCCGCCCATACTCTTCCACTTAAGATATCCTGTAATAAAGGGATCAAGCTTTCCGTCAAGCACACCGCCTGCGTCGCTTGTCTCGACAGCGGTTCTTCTGTCCTTAACCATCGTATAGGGCTGAAGAACGTAGCTTCGTATCTGGTTTCCCCAGGCAATATCTTTTACTTCGCCTCTGATATCGGAAAGCTTTTCGGCGTTTGCCTCCTGCTTTAAGATAAGGAGCTTTGCTTTCAGCATCTGCATCGCCTTGTCCTTGTTTTGGAACTGGCTTCGCTCGTTCTGGCAGGTTACAACCGTTCCGGTAGGGATGTGGGTAATACGGATAGCGGATGATGTCTTGTTGATGTGCTGTCCGCCGGCTCCGCTGGAGCGGTATGTATCGATACGAAGGTCTTTCTCGTCGATATCTACATCCGTATCCTCCTCAATATCAGGCATTACATCAAGAGACACAAAGCTCGTCTGACGCTTGGCCTGTGCGTTGAAGGGAGAGATACGTACAAGTCTGTGTACTCCCTTTTCGGATTTCATATATCCGTAGGCGTTTACGCCGTTAATCTGGAACGTAACGGACTTGATTCCGGCCTCGTCGCCGTCGAGCATATCAAGTACCTCTACGGTAAAGCCGTGGCGCTCCGCCCATCTTGTGTACATACGATAAAGCATACTGCACCAGTCGCAACTCTCGGTTCCGCCTGCTCCGGCGTTAAGTTCGAGGATGGCGTTGCACTTGTCGTATTCTTCCGAAAGAAGGGTACTGATGCGAAGCTCTTCAAGCTCTTCGATAAACTCGTCAAGCTCCGACCTTACCTCATCCACCAGACTCTCATCATCGGACTCGTCGCCGAGTTCGATAAGAGTAAGGATATCGTCGTACTGTGTGTTGAGCTTTTTGGCGAGTTCGATGGTATCCTTCATATTTTTCAGCTCTTTCATCTTGGCATTGGCCTTATCGGGCTCATTCCAAAAATCGGGAGCTTCCATCTCGCGCTCAAGCTCTTCTATTTTCTTTTCCTTGTTTACAATATCAAGAGAAGCCTCGACCTCATGCATGGTCTGTTCATAACCCATTATCTCGGCTTTCATCTGATCTAAAGCAACTATCATTATTTATTATACCTTCTTAAGTCCGTGACAGAACTTGTATTTCTTGCCGCTTCCGCAAGGGCAGGGATCGTTGGGGAAAATCTTCTTTTCTTTCTTAACGGGTCCCTTTGCTACGGAATCATCCTTGTTGGTCCAGGTATCCTTTGCAACCTGCTCACGCTCAATCTTTTGCTCAACGCGGATATGGAGAAGCATACGAACTGTATCCTCGCGGATGTTCTGTGTCATCTCGTCAAACATCGCATATCCGTTCATCTTATACTCTACAAGGGGATCTCTCTGGCCGTAAGCTTGGAGACCTGCACCCTGACGGAGCTGTTCCATATCGTCGATGTGGTCCATCCACTTGCGGTCGATGACCTTAAGAAGGATTACACGCTCAATCTCACGGATCTGTTCGGGATCGGTAAACTCAGCTTCTTTTGCCTCGTAGAGCTTGACAGCCTCTTCTTTGAGCTGCTGTTTAAGGCTTGCCTTCTTTTGCTTCTGAACTCTCATAGGAGTTACCGGCTCAAGAGGGATGATGGGAAGGAGGAGCTCGTTAAGCTCGGTAAAGTTCCATTCATCAAAAGGAGTATCATCTCCAACAACGGTATCAACGCTGCTTTCAACGATATCTGTCATCATCTTGTAGATGTAATCGCGCATACTCTCGCCGTCAAGAACCTTGCGACGTTCCTCGTAGATGATCTCTCTTTGCTCGCTCATAACGCGGTCATACTCAAGCAGATTCTTACGGATACCGAAGTTGTTACCCTCGATCTTTTTCTGAGCTGACTCGATGGCGTTGCTGAGAGCTTTGTGCTCGATTTCCTGTCCGTCGGGAATTCCGAGGGCATTAAACGCTGCGGTAAGCCTTTCGGATCCGAAAAGTCTCATCAGGTCATCTTCAAGAGAGATGTAGAACTTAGACTCACCGGGATCTCCCTGACGTCCGCTTCGTCCGCGGAGCTGGTTATCGATACGTCTTGATTCATGACGCTCGGTACCGATGATCTTGAGTCCGCCGGCTGCTCTCGCCTCGTCGTCAAGCTTAATATCCGTACCACGTCCTGCCATATTTGTAGCGATTGTAACTGCGCCGTGCTTTCCGGCCTGTGCTACGATCTCAGCTTCTCTTTCATGGAACTTTGCGTTTAAGACGTTATGAGGAATGCCTCTCTTGGTAATAAGACGGCTGATCTCCTCGCTGGCATCAATATTGATGGTACCTACAAGTACGGGCTGACCCTTTGCATGGGCCTCTTCGATTGCCTGCACGATAGCATTAAGCTTCTCGCGTTTTGTCTTGTATACTGCGTCCTGATGGTCGATTCTCTGAACTGGCTTATTGGTAGGAACGACGATAACGTCCATTCCGTAAATCTCTCTGAACTCGTTCTCCTCGGTAAGAGCAGTACCGGTCATACCGCACTTCTTGTCGAAGAGGTTGAAGAAGTTCTGGAAGGTGATCGTAGCGAGGGTCTTGCTCTCGCGCTTAACCTTAACATGCTCCTTAGCCTCGATAGCCTGATGGAGACCGTCGGAGTATCTTCTTCCGGGCATGATACGTCCGGTAAATTCGTCTACGATAAAGATCTGGTCATCCTTGACAACATAATCCTGGTCTCTGAACATAAGGTTATGCGCTCTGAGAGCGAGGATGATGTTATGCTGGATCTCAATATTCTCGGGATCGGCGAGGTTCTCGATATGGAAGAACTGCTCAACACGCTTGATTCCGGCTTCGGTAAGGTTTACGATCTTGTCCTTTTCGTTTACAACGAAGTCTCCGGTCTCCTCCTGAACGACGTTCATAATAGCGTCCATCTTGGAAAGCTCCTTGATATCGTCGCCGCGCTTAAGCTGTCTTGCAAGAAGGTCGCACATCTCGTAAAGAGCGGTGGATTTTCCGCTGGGTCCGGAGATGATGAGAGGTGTTCTTGCTTCGTCGATAAGGATAGAGTCTACCTCGTCGATGATGCAGTAGTGAAGATTTCTTAAAACGAGCTGCTCTTTGTAGATTACCATATTGTCTCTTAAGTAATCGAAACCGAGCTCATTGTTTGTAACGTAGGTAATATCGCAATTGTACTGTTCCTGGCGCTCTTCGGAATTCATAGAGTTAAGGACACATCCAACGGTTAATCCGAGGAATTTGTGAACCTGTCCCATCTCGTCAGCGTCACGCTTTGCGAGGTAGTCGTTAACGGTAACGATGTGAACACCCTTGCCTTCAAGAGCATTAAGGTAAGCAGGGCAGGTAGATACGAGAGTTTTACCTTCACCTGTTCTCATCTCGGGGATACGTCCCTGATGAAGGATGATGCCTCCGAGGAGCTGAACGTAATAGTGTTCCATTCCAAGGACTCTGACAGCCGCCTCTCTTACAACTGCAAAGGCTTCGGGAAGAATATCATCAAGTGTCTCTCCCTCCGCAAGTCTTTTCTTAAAAATATCAGTCATAGCGCGAAGTTCTTCGTCGCTCTTTTGTTTCATTTCAGGTCGCAGGGCTTCGATCTTGTCAGCGATAGGTCTGATTCTCTTGAGTTCTCTTTCGCTGTGCGTTCCGAAAATCTTGTCGAATAATTTCATTTTAGTCCCTCTTACTAATGAAAAGATTTGTGTCTCATCCGGGCAGACTTCTCCCCGGGCGCATACACGAAGTATATTTTATCAGATTTGTCTATCGGTTTCAATCTATTCTTAAAAACACCTATTGTCCGATTAACTAAGAGTTATTAATAATTTTGTTCAAATTTGAAAGTTACACCCGCTCCCAAATATGGTAAAATCATTCTGAGTGGGGTTACGCCACAATACATATTCAGGGAGGCCTTATGCAAAAGCTTTCTACCTTTGATTTAATTCCCGGAATGATACTCGCGGAAGATGTACTTAACTTTGAACGTCAGACCATCCTTGCAAAAGGAACCGAGCTTACTGATGTTTTAATCTCAAGAATCGAGCTTAACGGAGTTTTGTCCGTTTATATCGAAGAAGATTCCGCTCCGGAAAAGCCGGATCTTTTCGATCTGGAACCCCTCGAAAAGCCGGAAGGATACGGACCCGCGCCCCAGTCTCCGAGGCGTGATGTACCGCCTCCACCCCCGGGATCAAACGCCGAATATGCTCCTTCGCATCCTTCTTACTCTGAGCGAATCCGCGCATCTCAGGAATTCAAGGATTTCAAGAAAAATTTCGATACAGCTACCGAGGACTTTAAGTTCCAGCTGAACGAAATGATAGAAAATGCCGCCGCCATTGATACCGGCGAGCTCATCAAAACGCCTTTAAAGCTTATTGAGCAGTCCGGAAGCGGAAGCAATACTTTTGATATGATTCACAATATGCGAGATTACGACGATCTCACGTATGCCCACAGTATGAACGTTGCTCTCTTAAACTACGTTTCCGCCAGCTGGCTCGGCTGGAGCGAAGCTGACAGAGAGATGGCTATGGCCTGCGGTATGCTCCATGACATCGGAAAGCTCCAGGTCAGCCATTCAATCCTTACAAAACCCGGCAAGCTCGATCCCGTCGAATACAAGCACATCCAGAAGCACTCTTTATACGGATACAAGATTTTAAAAGACAAGGGATTCGACGAGCATATTTTAAATACTGCTCTTATGCACCATGAGCGCTACGACGGAAGCGGATATCCTCTACAGCTCTCCGGTCAGGCAATCGATAAGTTTGCAAGGCTTACCGCAATCTCCGATGTTTACGAGGCTATGACCGCCGCCAGAGTTTACCGCGGACCTTTGTGTCCTTTCCGCGTAATCGAAATATTTGAGGAAGAAGGCTTCGAAAAGTACGATGCCGAGTATGTCCTTACCTTCCTTTCAAATGTGGGAGCAACCTACGTTAGAAACGCCTGTGAACTCTCCGACGGACGCGAAGCCGAGATTATTATGCTCAATAAAGAAAAGCTCTCCCGTCCCGTCGTTCAGTGCGGCTACGAATACGTCGACCTTATGCAACACCCCGAGCTTTCCATCGACAAGCTCCTCTAAAATGACCCCCGGGGACGGGGTTGGGGGTTCACTT
>JAFPRD010000139.1:0-26721 GCA_017401005.1 Lachnospiraceae bacterium | reverse complement strand
GCCAACTACAAGCATAACGTTTGAAATGTCAATAGGAGCTTCCTTCTCGATGATTCCACCATTGGGATTTGCCTGAGAAGGCTTTGCATGCTTGGTTACCATGTTAAGGCCTTCAACAACGACCTTACCATTCTTGGGATCTACTGAAAGGATCTTTCCTTCCTGACCCTTATCTTTTCCTGCGATGATCTGTACGGTATCGCCTTTTTTAATCTTCTGCATCCTAGAGCACCTCCTTACAATACTTCGGGAGCGAGAGATACGATCTTCATAAACTGCTTGTCACGAAGCTCTCTTGCTACCGGTCCAAAAATACGAGTTCCTCTGGGTGTCTTGTCATCCTTAATGATGACTGCTGCGTTCTCATCGAACTTGATATAAGAGCCGTCCTTACGACGAGCGCCTTTAACGCTTCTTACTACAACGGCTTTAACAACATCGCCCTTCTTGACAACACCGCCGGGTGTTGCGTCTTTAACGGAAGCTACGATGATGTCACCAATCTGTGCATATCTTCTGGTTGAGCCGCCCATAACGCGGATGCAAAGAAGCTCTTTAGCACCGGTGTTATCAGCAACTTTCAGTCTAGTTTCCTGCTGAACCATATTTCCTCCTTTGTGCGATCTAAAGCACTAATTATTTTGCTCTCTCTACGATTTCAACCAGTCTCCATCTCTTGTCTTTTGAAAGAGGTCTGGTCTCCATAACCTTAACGGTGTCACCAATCTTGCACTCATTGTTCTCATCATGAGCCTTGAGCTTGTAGGTGCGCTTTACAACCTTGCCGTAAAGAGGATGCTTAACGTGCTCTTCAATTGCAACAACGATAGTCTTGTCCATCTTGTCACTGGTAACTTTACCAGTACGGGTTTTTCTTAAATTTCTTTCTTCCACGGCTTGTTCCTCCTTAAGCTCTGGCCTGCTGGCTGATTACAGTCTGGATTCTTGCGATGTTCTTGCGAACTTCTCTAATCCTTGCTGTGTTGTCAAGCTGATTAGTAGCGTTCTGGAATCTCAGATTGAAGAGCTCTTTCTTAGCCATGGCCAAATCCTGCTGAAGCTCGTCAGCGGATTTAGTCTTCAGTTCCTCAATGTACTTATTTGATTTCATTATACTGCACCGCCTTCCAAATCTTCCTTAGAAACGATCTTGCACTTGCAGGGAAGCTTGTGCATAGCAAGACGAAGTGCTTCTCTTGCCTGTTCCTCAGGAACTCCGCCGATCTCAAACATAACACGACCGGGCTTAACTACTGCTACCCAATACTCAAGTGAACCTTTTCCGGAACCCATTCGAGTCTCGGCAGGTTTTGCTGTAACGGGCTTGTCAGGGAAAATCTTGATCCATACTTTACCAACACGCTTGGTATAACGGGTAAGAGCGATACGTGCTGCCTCGATCTGGTTTGATTTAATCCAGCAAGGCTCGGTAGCTACGAGACCGAACTCACCATAACTGATAGTGTTTCCGCGAAGTGCTTTTCCGGCCATTGAGCCACGGAACTGCTTACGACGCTTTACTCTCTTAGGCATTAACATTATTTGTCGCTCCCTTCCGGCTGATTGTTCTTGGTAGGAAGAACTTCACCCTTGTAAATCCAAACTTTAACACCAACCTTACCGTAAGTGGTGTCTGCCTCTGCAAAACCGTAATCAATATCGGCTCTGAGAGTCTGAAGAGGAATTGTTCCCTCGCTGTAGAACTCAGTACGAGCGATATCAGCTCCGCCAAGACGGCCGCTGCATGCTGACTTGATTCCGAGAGCTCCTGCCTTCATGGTTCTTCCCATGCAAGACTTCATTGCTCTTCTGAATGAAATACGGTTCTCGAGCTGCTGAGCGATGTTCTCAGCAACAAGCTGTGCATCACGATCAGGTCTCTTGATCTCTTTGATGTCAACAAGAACTTTCTTACCACCGGTAAGCTTTGCAATCTCGTTCTTGGTAACTTCTATTTCAGTTCCGCCCTTACCGATAATGAAACCGGGCTTTGCGGTGTAGATGATAACCTTTACTCTGTCGGATGCTCTTTCAATCTCAATCTTTGAAACTCCGGCACTTGCGAGCTTCTTCTTGAGAAACTTTCTGATTTTCTGATCCTCTACAAGGAAATCTGAGAAATCCTGGTCATTTGCATACCATCTGGAATTCCAATCCTTGATTACACCAACTCTGAGGCCATGAGGATTAACTTTCTGTCCCATATATTTTAAGCTCCTTTCCTTACTTCTTCTCGTCGAGCACGATGGTGATGTTGCTCATTCTCTTTTCGATTCTGTAAGCTCTGCCCTGTGCACGGGGTCTTACTCTCTTCATGATAGGACCCTGGTTAGCATAGCACTCTGCAATGTAGAGATTGTCGGGGTTCATACCGTTGTTGTTCTCTGCATTTGCAACAGCAGATGCAAGCAGCTTTTTAATGATGCTGGAAGCATATCTGGGGTTGTACTCCAAAATTGCAGCAGCAGTAGTTACATCCTTGCCTCTGATGGCATCAAGTACGAAGCAAGCCTTCTGTACTGATACTCTGGCGTAAGATAACTTTGCAGAAGGTCTGTTGTCTTTCTGCGCGTTTCTTTCTCTCTTTATTTGAGATCTATGTCCCTTAGCCATAGACTTACACTCCTTTCAACTGATTGAACTTACTTAACCTTGGACTTCTTTTCGTCCTTACCATGTCCTCTGTAGGTTCTGGTTGCAACAAACTCACCGAGCTTGTGTCCTACCATATCTTCGGTAACATATACAGGCACGTGCTTGCGGCCATCATGTACTGCGATGGTGTGTCCTACGAAGGAAGGGAAAATTGTGGATCTGCGGGACCAAGTCTTGATAACTGACTTCTGTCCGGCTGCATTCTGTGCGTCCACCTTCTTAAGCAGCTCAGCGTCTGCGAAAGGTCCTTTTTTAAGTGATCTAGACATTTTTATTCCTCCTCGATTACTTGATTGCCTTGCCGTCGCGTCTTCTTACGATCAACTTGTTGGAAGCCTTCTTCTTGTTTCTGGTCTTAAGACCAAGAGCAGGCTTGCCCCAAGGAGTTGAAGGGCCGGGACGACCGATACCGGTCTTACCTTCACCACCGCCATGAGGGTGATCATTGGGGTTCATTACTGAACCGCGAACGGTAGGACGGATGCCCATGTGACGCTTACGTCCGGCTTTACCGATCTTAACGAGGCTGTGATCAACATTGCCTACGATACCAACGGTAGCACGGCAGTTAAGAGGAACCATTCTCATTTCGCCTGAGGGAAGTCTTAAAGTAGCATACTTGCCTTCCTTAGCCATAAGCTGAGCTCCGTTACCTGCACTGCGGACCATCTGGCCGCCCTTTCCGGGATAAAGCTCTACGTTATGTACCATAGTACCAACAGGAATGCACTCAAGAGGGAGGCAGTTGCCTACTCTTACTTCGGCTTCAGGTCCGTTCATAACCTTCATGCCGTCGGTAAGTCCTTCGGGAGCGATGATATATGCCTTCTCACCATCTGCGTAGCAGATAAGTGCGATGTTAGCAGTTCTGTTAGGATCATACTCGATACCGATTACGGTAGCGGGGATGCTGTCCTTAAGTCTCTTGAAGTCGATGATACGATACTTCTGTCTGTTACCGCCACCCTGATGTCTAACGGTAATCTTGCCCTGGTTGTTACGTCCGGCATTTTTCTTCTTAGAAACAAGAAGGCTCTTTTCGGGAGTGGTCTTGGTGATCTCAGCGAAATCAGAACCGGTCATGTTTCTTCTGGAAGGGGTGTAGGGATTATATGTCTTAATTCCCATCTTTTTATTCTCCTTTGTTTTTTTAGCACGGCTACCTTAGAGCCGTATACATCTACGCGAATGGACATTACAGACCTGAGAAGATCTCGATATCCTTGCTGTCCTCGGTAAGCCATACGATAGCTTTCTTTGTCTTAGCGGTCTTACCGGTAACTGCTCCGCGTCTCTTGTTCTTGCCGTCAAGGTTCATGGTGTTAACCTTCTTAACCTTAGCGCCTTCGAACATTTTCTCTACAGCTTCCTTGATCTGAGATTTTGTGCTCTCAGTATGAACAAGGAAAGTGTACTTCTTGTCAGCATAGCCGTCCATACTCTTCTCAGTAACAACGGGCTTAAGGATTACGTCATAGTATTTAATGTCTGCCATTATGCGTACACCTCCTCGATCTTTGCAACTGATTCTTTGGTAAGAACCAAAGTCTTTGCGTTAAGTACATCGTATACATTGATGGTGTTAACAAGAGTGGTATCGATGTCTGCAACGTTTCTTGCACTGAGTACGATGTTCTCGTTGTTTTCAGCGATTACTACAAGTCCGCTTGAAACCTTGAGGTTATTCATAACTTCAGTGAACTTCTTTGTCTTGATCTCGTCAAGCTTAAGCTCATCAACAACAACGAGGTTGCCGTTTAATACCTTATCGGTAAGAACAGACTTAAGAGCTGCTCTCTTTTCTTTCTTGTTAAGCTTGAAGGAATAATCTCTGGGAACGGGTGCGAATACAACTCCGCCGCCTTTCCACTGAGGAGCTCTGATGGATCCCTGTCTTGCATGACCGGTTCCCTTCTGTCTCCAGGGTTTTCTTCCGCCGCCGGATACTTCAGAGCGGGTCTTTGCCTTCTGTGTACCCTGACGATTATTTGCAAGCTGCTGTACAACTGCCATGTGAACGAGATGCTCGTTAACGGGTGCTCCGAAAACTGCGTCATTCAGCTCGATTGTACCAACTTCCTTGCCTTCCATATTGTAAACAGATACGTTTGCCATTATAATTGGTCCTCCTTTCGCTCTGAATTAGCAATCTACCTTGGTAGTCTCTTTGATAGTAACAAGAGCTTTCTTGCATCCGGGTACTGCGCCCTTAACAAGAAGAAGATTCTTCTCACTGTCAACACGTACTACTTCAAGGTTGCGAACAGTAACTTTAACGCTTCCCATGTGTCCGGGCATTCCTTTTCCCTTAAACACGCGGCTGGGTGATGAACATGCACCGTTTGAACCCTGATGACGGTGGAATTTTGAACCGTGCTTCATGGGTCCTCTGTGCTGGCCGAGACGCTTAACTGCGCCCTGGAATCCTTTACCCTTTGAGATTGCGGTAGCGTCTACCTTATCTCCTTCAGCAAAGATGTCAGCCTTGATCTCATCGCCGAGCTTGTACTCTTCTGCATTCTCAAAGCGAAACTCTCTGACATATTTCTTGGATGATGTTCCGGCCTTCTTGAAGTGTCCCTGCTCAGCCTTGCCTGCTGCATGGCGATTGTAGGTCTTCTTTGAGCCCTTACCATCTTTGTTAACAACTCTGTCCTTGGAATCAACGAAGCCAACCTGAACTGCGCTGTAACCGTCGTTCTCATCGGTCTTAACCTGAGTAACTACGCAGGGACCTGCCTGAAGTACGGTAACAGGGATAAGTGCTCCGTTCTCGCCAAAGATCTGGGTCATTCCAATCTTTGTTGTCAAAATTGCTTTTTTCATTTTAAAATTTTACCTCCTGATTTCTACATAGCGGACCGGTTTACTCGTTGCAGCTTACCGTTCTTGTCTAGTAGAGGTCTTTGTTTAAAAGTTAATATGAAGACTTACTTGTTCTTCATCTTGATGTCGATGTAAACACCGGCAGGCATTTCAAGACGCTGAAGTGATTCAACAGTCTTTGCACCAGCAGTAACAACGTCGATGAGTCTCTTGTGAGTTCTCTGCTCGAACTGTTCTCTGGAATCCTTATACTTATGGGTAGCTCTGAGGATAGTAACTACTTCCTTCTTAGTAGGAAGAGGAACGGGTCCGCTGACCTGGGCGCCGCTCTTCTTTAAAGTATCGATGATCTTAACTGCAGATGCATCGATGAGCTGATGATCATAAGCCTTAAGGGTAATTCTCATAATTTGACTTGCCATAAAAAAAGTCGCCTCCTTTTCGCATTTCGTATGCGACAAGCGGTGACTGTACACATTGCCGTGTGTATCCTAATCCGTTAGCAACGTTCCGGATCTTATTTGCCTCTTTCGAAGCAGATCACACGTAGTTTCTGCACTATTGCAGACTTAAATTCGGTACAGTGACTTGTCGTCAGTTTTCTGAACTTGACATTCGCTCCACGGAAAACCTGATGCCGATTACCCGGCAACAGCAACCTCACGCTTCACAGCTATCATGCCACAGCAAGGACTAATATATCATCTATTTGTAAATATTGCAAGAAGTTTTTTAGAAAAAATTGTAAATATTTTATGTACTACTTTTTCAGTCGAAGCTACAACAGTTTCGTCGCTCACACATACGGACATTTTTTCAAAAAAATGTCCTAAGCAGATACTCCGTATAAAATTGCGTTTAAATTCATAACGCAATTTTACGTTGCAGCAAAATACGCTGCTAACGTCTGCTTGAGCTACACGGTTCGCTCGTGAAATCTGTTGCAGCTTCTCCTTCTATATTAGCAACTAAAGATCTCACTTACACCCTCTAATAGTTGCTCCATCGTATCCATATTATTAATTCTTCCACGGAAGCGGGACGAGTTCGGCATTCCCGCGGTGTACCAGGCGAGGTGTTTTCTCATTTCCTGGATAGCAATATGCTCACCTTTATACTTAAGCATCAGCTCAGCGTGACGGATTGCCAGAGCTTTCTTCTCAGCAGGTGAGGGCGGATCTAAAATTTCGCCGGTTTCAAGATAACTGACTACCTGTCTGAATATCCAGGGATTTCCTTCGGCGCCCCTTCCTATCATAATTCCGTCACAGCCGGTCTGATCTATAAGCGCTTTAGCTTTTTCGGGAGAAGTAACATCTCCGTTTCCGATAACCGGTATCGATACCGCTTCTTTAACCTGTCTTATTATATCCCAGTCTGCTTCTCCGGAATAGTACTGCGCCCTTGTCCTTCCATGGACAGCTACTGCGTCCACCCCTGCTGCCTCTGCCGCCTTTGCGATTTCTACTGCATTAATATGTTCCGAGTCAAATCCTTTTCTGAATTTTACGGTGACAGGCTTGGTGGAATTCTTAACAAGCTGCTCCATGATCCTAAAGGCAAGGTCGGGATTTTTCATAAGAGCCGACCCTTCCCCGTTGTTAACCACCTTCGGAACCGGGCATCCCATATTAAAATCAAGGACATCGTAATTTCGATGGTCTATCTTTTTTACCACTTTCCCTATAAGTTCCGGCTCGGATCCAAAGAGCTGAAGCGAAGCAGGTCTTTCGCTTTCTTCAACCTTAAGAAGATCCACCGTGTTCTTATTATTATAGGAAATAGCCTTGGCACTGACCATCTCCATGCACACCATCCCTGCTCCCATCTCGGAGCAAAGAATACGAAATGGCAGGTCGGTAACACCTGCCATTGGTGCCAATATACAATTGTTTTTAAGCTCCAAAGAGCCGATTCGCAATTTGCTCATATATAATAGAAGATTACTCTTCGTTTCCTTCAATTTCATCAAGAAGATCCGCAGGCTTTTCGCCAAGTATCGCCATGCGGTAGTAAATGCTCAGCGACTCCAAAAGCTCAGCTCTCGTTCTTCTTATCTCGCCGGCAAGCAGTCCGGAAGATATTTCATCGTAATAAATATCATCGTCGTCCGCATTGGTCTCAAGTGATACACCGCCATCCTCGTCAAATACTATATAGAAAAGTCCCCCGACTTCCTCCGTAAAAAGAACGCATATAATATGAAGTTCTTTTTGAATGGATTCGGGAAGCTTGGAAAATCTCTTATTAAAGTAGTACTTTTGCTCGTAGGCATTTGCTCCGCAAAGCACAACGCGTCCGTCCTTCAAAACTCCCCTGTCATCATTTGTAAACATTGAATCCTTGTTCATTCCGTATATTTCCTTTATTAAACGTATCCGTAGATACCTCTTACAGATACCTCACCCGCGTATACCGCATTTCGCTCACCGTTTTCTTTTTCTACGATAAGCTCTCCGCCGTCATTGATTCCGAGAGCCTTTCCCGTATATTCTCCCTTGGGATCGAGGACACAGACATCACGGCCTTTATTTACCAAAAGATTCTCGTACTCAGCTTTTAATCCGCTGAGACTTTCCTCCTTCAGAAACTCTTTATAATACTTTTCAAAGTATCGCATTATATCTGCGACAAGCTTGCATCTGACTGTTGTAATATTCCACTCCGCATCTATGGATGTAGCCTTATCTGCTATCTCTTCGGCAAATTCCTGTGGCTTTATATTCAGGCCAACGCCGATTACAACATACTGGATATAATCATTCTCGGCACTCATCTCAGTAAGTATACCGCAGATTTTTTTGCCTCCGATAAGAACATCGTTTGGCCACTTGATCTTAACGGATCTTTCTTCCGCGCCCGTCTTGCCGAAAGCCGCTTTTAGTTCATCTCTAACCCCGCTATTATACATATCCTCAAGAGCTGACGCAACAGAAAGTGCCATAACGAGAGTCAGCATCGGCGCTTTCTCAGGAGAGATGTCGGGCCTTAGAAGTAAAGTATAATACGCATTCTTTCCCGCAGGACTGATCCAGCTTCTTCCCCGTCTTCCTTTTCCGGCAGTCTGCCTGTCGGCAACGAGTAAAAGCCCCTCCCTTGCTCCTTCCTCAGCGCGTCTTTTGGCTTCGGTATTGGTAGAGCCGATCTCCTCAAAGAAAACAGCCTCTTTTATCAGGGATATTCCGGCAATCTGGGAGCTCAGCTCTCTCTGACAAAATACATCGCTTCCGTTTTCGGCCAGCTTATATCCGCGGTTTCTTACCGCCTCGATCTCATAGCCGTCCTTTTTCAGTCCCTCGATAGCCTTCCAGATTGCCGTTCTCGAAACTCCGAATCTCTCGCAGAGCTCCTGTCCGGATACATATTCATTTGTACTTTTTAAAAGCTTAAGTATCTCTGACTTCAATGTTATTTCTTCTTTCGCATCCGGACTCATACGGCTTATCATCCGGACTTTAGGGCTCAACGCCGATTCCAAGATTTAAACCGTAGCGTCGATTACAGCTTTAATTGTGTGCATACGATTTTCAGCCTCTTCAAACACACGGCTCTGTGCGGATTCAAAAACCTCATCCGTAACTTCCATTTCGGTAATACCGAATTTCTTTCCTACTTCCGCTCCAATCTTGGTCTTAAGATCATGGAAAGCGGGAAGACAGTGCATAAAGATCGCCTTTTCGGATGCGTTCTTCATTATAGCAGAATTAACCTGATATGCCTTAAGGTCAGCAATTCTCTCGGCCCAGATTTCATCGGGCTCTCCCATAGAAACCCAGACATCGGTGCAGACAACGTCCGCGCCCTTTGTTCCCTCCATAGGATCCTCAGTAAGGTTGATGCTTCCTCCCGTCTTAGCCGCTATTTCCTTTGCAGTCTTAACAAGCTCTTCATTCGGCCAGTATTTCTTAGGAGCGCATCCGTAAAAATGCATGCCCATCTTTGCGCAGGCTACCATTAAAGAATTGCCGGTATTGTAGCGTGCGTCACCCATATAAGCAAGCTTTATGCCCTCAAGGTGTCCGAATTCCTCGATGATGGTAAGCATATCCGCAAGCATCTGTGTGGGATGGAATTCATTGGTAAGTCCGTTCCAAACGGGAACTTTTGAATACTTCGCAAGTTCTTCAACTATTTCCTGTCCGTATCCGCGATATTCGATACCGTCAAACATGCTTCCGAGAACTCTGGCCGTATCCGCGATCGATTCCTTTTTACCGATCTGGGATCCCGAAGGATCAAGGTAAGTTGTTCCCATTCCGAGGTCATGTGCAGCTACCTCGAAAGAACAGCGGGTTCTGGTACTTGTCTTCTCAAAAATGAGGGCAATATTCTTTCCCTTATGATGATCAACAAGTATGCCTTTTTTCTTCTTGTCCTTAAGATCCGCCGCAAGATCGAGCAGATACTTTATCTCCTCAGGGGTGTAATCAAGAAGCTTTAAAAAATCCCTTCCGCGTAAGTCCATGTTTCCATCCTCCAATCATTTTTTCATTATTAAAAATCGTCTATTATTCCGGGGTCCAATCTGGCTTCGGATTTTCTCGACCTTAAGTTGTTGTCAACGGTATTGTCGGTATCGACTATCATCGTTTCCTCTCTGACATCCACCACAACAACGACAGTTCCGTGGGGAATCTCGACGCCGCGCTCTGCGCTCCTTGCGGCGTACTCCCTTCCTCCGATCCTCACTTCACCTATCCCTCTTAAATTGTCGATCTCGCTGGTGACCAGAGCTCTGGTCCCAATGAGTTTTCTAAGGCTCTGGCGCCATCTTTTCTTATCGAACTTTCTCTTAACCCCCGGTCTTATGAATGCAAAGCAAAGAAAAGACACAAGGGCGGATGCTATGATCTGGAGCCATACAGGAAGTCCACATGCGGCCAAAACCGCGCCAAAAAGGCAACCTATTCCGATCCAGACCGCAGCAAGTGCAGTCGTTATCATCTCTATGACAATAAGTATCAAGAACAGCACAAGCCATATAATAAGATAAGTATAGTCCATAAGATCCCTACCTTGATCTATTAAATATTTGCTCTTTTAATCCTGTCTACTGCCTCTATAGTGTTTTCGTATGTTCCGAAGGCGGTAAGTCTAAAGTACCCTTCTCCGGAAGGACCGAATCCCGATCCCGGAGTTCCGACAACATTAACCTTTTCAAGAAGGAAATCGAAGAATTCCCAGCTTGTCATATTTCCCGGGGTCTTAAGCCAGATATACGGAGCGTTCACGCCTCCCGATACCGTATAACCCGCGCTCTTTAATCCCTCGTAGATATACTTGGCATTGTTCATATAATAAGCAACCTGAGCTTTAAGCTGCTCTTTTCCTTCAGGGCTGTAAACCGCCTCTCCGGCACGCTGGATGATATAAGGAGCTCCGTTATACTTTGTTCCGTGGCGTCTCGCCCAAAGGGGATGAAGCGCCACATCTCCGGCTTTTAATTCCTTGGGGATAACGGTAAATCCAAGTCTTACTCCGGTAAATCCCGCATTTTTGGAAAAGGATCTAAGTTCAATGGCACAAGTTCTCGCTCCTTCACATTCATATATTGAGTGCGGAACATCGCTCTCTGAAATATATGCCTCATAAGCCGCATCATAGAGAATGATTGCACCTACTTTGTTCGCATAATCAACCCATTCCTGGAGCTGCGCCTTTTTTATGGTTGCTCCCGTAGGATTGTTGGGGAAGCAAAGATAAATAAGATCCGGTGTCTTCTCGGGTATCTCGGGAGCAAATCCGTTATCCGCAGTACAAGGCATATAGATCACATCGCTCCAGGTTTCAGTCTTTGCATCGTAAGAGCCGGCTCTTCCGGCCATAACGTTTGAATCTACGTAAACAGGATAAACCGGATCGCAAACCGCAATCTTATTGTCCAGACTGAAAATTTCCTGGATATTGGAACAATCGCATTTAGCACCGTCGGATACAAAGATCTCGTCTGCAGAAATATCGCATCCCCTGGCACGGTAATCATTCTCCGCGATCGCATTTCTCAAAAACTCATATCCAAGATCCGGAGCGTATCCTCTAAAGGTCTCCTTTACCCCCATCTCGTCAACCGCGCTGTGGAGCGCAGAGATAATTGAAGGAGCAAGAGGCTGGGTAACATCTCCGATACCGAGTCTGATGATTTTTGCTTCAGGGTTTGCCTCGCCGAATTCCCTTACTTTCTTTCCTATTGTGGAAAATAAATAACTTCCCGGGAGTTTGAGGTAATTTTCGTTTGCCTTAACCATAGTAGTAATCCTCGCATTTCTATATTAGTGCAAAAGCACGTTTATACATTAACTTCACCCTCGAAAACGGTCTCCGCAGGGCCGGTCATATACACAAGATTCGCATCACGGTCCCACTCGATATCAAGATCCCCGCCAAGGAGGTGGACACGTACCTTGTTTTCTGTCTTTCCGTTAAGCACACAAGCAACCGCTGTAGCGCAGGCTCCTGTTCCGCAGGCTAGTGTCTCTCCGGTTCCTCTCTCCCAAACCCTCATATTTACGTTATTTTTATCGACAACTTCCACAAATTCCGTATTTGTTCTTCTGGGGAACAGCTTGTGGTTTTCAAAATAGGGACCGACCGCTTCAAGGTTCATATCCTTAACGCCTTCCGAAAAGATTATGGCGTGTGGATTTCCCATTGAAACGCAGGTCATCTTGTAGTTTTTTCCGAGAACTTCAATATCCGCATCAATGGCTCTCTCGCCGGATACCAGTACGGGAATATTCTCCGGCTCCAGGATAGGACTTCCCATATTTACCTTAAGTGTAAGAGCTTCTTTTCCCGAAGGCGTGTTCTCGCTTTTTCTCTCTGTTTCAACAGTGATTATCTTCACTTTGCCGGCGCTTACGATCTTTATCTCTTTGGAGGAAGTAAGTCCTTTATCGTAAACATACTTGGCAACGCATCTGATGCCGTTTCCGCACATTTCGCTTCTCGTACCGTCCGCATTGAACATCTCCATCTCAAAATCCGCCACGTCCGAAGGATTTATAAAGATAACTCCGTCTCCGCCGATTCCGAAATGTCTGTCGCTTAAGCGCCTTACAATCTCGGGCTTTTTATCGGCCGGGATTCTTTCCGCCGCGCCGTTTACATATATATAATCATTCCCGCATCCGTGCATTTTAGTAAATTTCATATCAGTATTCCTTTGCGTATCCGGGATCACCCGTTTTTATTTTTCATTAAGGTCAGGACTTTCTCGGCAGTCTCCACCAGTCCCGAACCGGTTTCCATACTGTTTTTCTGGATATATTTATGAGCCTGCTCTTCCGTCATATTATTTCTCGACATCAAAAGAGCCTTTGCCTCATTAAGTATCCGCATATCTTCTTCACTTCTGGTCTTTGGCTTTAGTCTGTCCCTCTTTTTCCGTCTGATCTGTTCATCAACCATGGAGTTTAAAGTAGACATCAGGACATCGACCTTAAGTGGCATTGTTAAAGTCACTATTCCATTTCCGTCGCAATCATTAACATGCTTTTGCGATACCAGCAGCAACATATCAAATCCGTATCTCAGATTATCACGAAGCTGCGAGTACATCATGTCTTGCAGTTTATATGCGCATATAACTATTCCATCGTCAAGGTCATCCATCTTTGAGATGGCCTGAGCGCCGTTGGCGCATATAAATACCGAGCGGTAACCGCATCTTGCAAGAACGCTTCGTATGCCCGTGGATTCCTCAGGTCCGGAAAGTGCAATTATGATGTTAGCCATCTGCTGCACCTCCTATAGCCAAAACCTAGTAGCGATTCAAGTACTCTGAAAGTTCCCACTCGGATACGAATGTATTATAATCGTTCCATTCCTTTTCCTTCATCATGATATACTGATCAAAAGCTTCCCTGCCCAAAGTCTCGGCAATAAAAGGATCGGCTTTTGCAGCATCTATTGCTTCCTTTAAGGTACCGGGAAGTCTGTCTACGGAAAGCTTATTTCTTTCCTCTTCGCTTAAAGAAGCGATATTGACATCGATAGCCTCAGGAGCAGTAATCTTTTTCTCGATTCCGTCAAGTCCGGCCGCGATAACAAGCGCAAGAGCAAGATAGGGATTTGCCGCGGAATCGGTACTTCTTAGTTCAATCCTTGCATTATTACCGTTTAAAAGCGCAGGGATGCGAACCATCTGCTTTCTGTTTCTGGCGCTCCATGCGATATATACAGGGGCATCAAATCCGCTGTTAAGTCTCTTGTATGAATTTACAAGGGGATTTGTTATAACACTCATTCCCTTTAAATGCTTCATAAGCCCTCCGAGGAAATAGTATGCTTCCTTTGAAAGACAGTTTTTGTCCGATTCATCGCTGAAGATGTTCACCCCATCCTTTAAGATGGAAATATTGATATGCATTCCGGAGCCGTTAACATCGTTCTTGGGCTTAGGCATAAAGGTAGCGTGAAGTCCGTGCCTCTTGGCCATGGTCCTTACAGCCAGCTTAAAGGTCTGGATATTGTCCGCGGTAGAAAGAGCTTCACCGTGCGAAAGATCGATCTCATGCTGCGCCGGTGCAACCTCGTGATGGGAAGCATTGATTTCAAATCCCATATCCTCAAGATTCATAACAATATCTCTGCGGGCATTCTCGCCTTCGTCCAAAGGTCCCACGTCAAAGTAACCCGCCTGTTCGTGTGTAACAACAGTGGGGTTTCCGTTTTCGTCTGTTTCAAAAAGGAAGAACTCGCACTCAGGTCCTACCTCTATCTTATATCCCATGCCTTCCGCCTTTTCGAGATTCTTTTTAAGTATCTGTCTCGAGCAAAGGCTTGAAGGGGTTCCTTCCGGCATATAGACATCGCAAAGGAGTCTTGCCACCTTACCCTGCTGAGGTCTCCAGGGAAGGATCTCAAAAGTAGAAAAGTCGGGAATAAGCAATCTCTCGGAATCGATTGCTCTGGGGAATCCGTCTGCCGCGCTCGCATCAAAATGGCAGCCGTTTTCCAGTATACTGGCTATCCTTCCGGCTGTAACTGCAATGTTTTTTAATGTTCCGTGAAGGTCCGTAAACTGTAATCTTATAAACTCTACGTCCTCTTCTTCAAGTAATCTGAGTACATCCTCTTTAGTATAGCCTTTCATTTTAATCCCTTTCTGTCTTATAAACGAATTAATACAATTTTGAAAGCTCTTCCGGCGTAAATACGTACTTTGTATTGCAAAAACTGCATCCTACTTCAACGGGCTTTCCTTCCTTCACCATCTCGTCAAGTTCCTTCTTTCCGAGACTGAGCATAACCCTCTCAAGTCTTTCTCTGCTGCAATTGCATTTATACTGCGTCGGCATCTTGCCGGTAATCTCTACGTCAAATCCCTTAAGGACTTTCCTTAACATATCCTCGGGAGTATCTCCGCCATCAAGCATCTGCGTAACAGACTGGATGGACTTTAAGTTTTCCTCAAGAATAGAAATAACCTCGTCAGTTGCAAAGGGCATAAGCTGGATAATAAAGCCTCCCGCCTGCCTTACGGTATTGTCCCTGTTCATCAGTACTCCAAGGCCTACCGATGAGGGAACCTGCTCGGAAACGGCGAAATAATACGTAAGGTCTTCCGCTATCTCCCCCGTCTGAAGCGAAACCTCACCGACATAGGGCTCTTTAAGTCCCATATCCTTTATCACCCTGAGGCTTCCGGGGCCGATGGCTCCCGATACATCCAGCTTTCCGTTAGGCTTTGCGGGAATGATCACCTCAGGGACATTGGCATACCCTTTAACATTTGCCGAGGAATCCGCGGTAACGGTAATACCGCCCGCAGGTCCCGCTCCCTTTATCTGAAGGGTAAGAAGATCCTTATCGCCCTTCATCATACTCCCCATCATAGCCGCGGCGCTGAGCATTCTGCCAAGGGCGGCGCTCATAACGGGGCTTGTGTTGTGTATACTTCTGGCATGCTCCACAAGATCTCTTGTGGTACAGGCAAAAGCTCGTATCTGCTCATTCGCAGACATTGCGCTTACAATATAATCACTCATTTTGATTCTTTTCCTTAGTCGATTTTGCCACAACAAATATTCTTTGTGTGACATCCGAGACATCTCCTCCGGTCTCGGAATCCGTCATTTTAACGATCTCAAATTTATTGTCCTCAAGGATCTTTTTAACTTCCGCGGGGTCATAGCCCTTTTGGTAGTGTGTCTCAAGGAATCTGTCAAATCTTCCGTCCTCGCCCTCTATAAAAAGCGTTAGGTCGTATTCGTTGATCTTTTTCTCGGAGTCATAAAGATTATCCCAGATAAAGCTGCAGTCTTCTCTGCTCTCGGCGATTGTCCTGTTGCCGATGATCTCGCGATATTTATAGTCCGTATTCAGATCAAAGATGAAAAGTCCTCCGGGATAAAGGTAATTTGAAACAAGAGAAAAGACCGTTTCAAGATCACCGTCACCCACAAGATAATTCAAACTGTCGCAAACGCTTATCACAGTTCCCACAGTACTGAAAAGCTCCAGCTCCAGCATATCCTGGTTAAGATACAAAATCTCGGATCCGCTCTCACACTTTTTCTCCATGGCGATCTCCAGCATCTCCTCGGAATTGTCGATTCCGATCATATCAAATCCTAAGGAGTAGAGCATCTCGGTCACCGTCCCCGTACCGCATCCAAGATCCACAACAAGATTTCTCTCAGACTCTAAGAGCTCTTCCTCCGTAGGCTCTGTAAGCTCTTCGCACTCCTCCTCGAAGGAATCTTCAGACTCCGGATCCCGAACTCTTTTTGTGATGCCGTATGAATCGATGGCCTCTACTATTCTCTCGCACCATTCCTCGTAGGGAACGGCGTCCATCAGTTCATCATACACATAGGCAAACTCGTTGTAACTATCCGCCATAAAAGGCCTCCGTTAAATAATGATTCCCAAAAGTCCGTAGGAAAGGATTGAAACTATCACGGTAGCGATCGCGATACCTACAAGTTCGGCTGTGATAGCCTTTTTAAAGTCAATCTCCAAAAGCGCGGCAATTAAAGATCCCATCCATGCTCACGTTCCGGGAATAGGGATTCCGACAAAGAGCATAAGTCCCACAAACTCACCGTTGGATATTGCTGTGCTTTTTTTCATAGCTCTTGCCTCGAGTTTCTCAACAAGCTTATGAAAGAGCTTTGTCTTTCCGAGCCACTTGAATATCTTTTTGATAAAAAGAAGAATAAGCGGAATCGGGATTATATTTCCCAAAATACATAAGGGAATAGCCTTAAGAAGCGGAAGGTTTAAAAACTTTGCAACAAACAGACCCGCTCTGAGCTCAAGGATAGGAAGCATCGATACAAATACAACGACCAATTCCGCGGGGATATACTTTCCGAGAGAGGTTGCAAACTTTGCAGCCACCTTTTCCGTAAATGAGAGCTTTTCTTCTCCCTCTGCGTTTTCAGAAGAAGCTGCTGTCTCCTCTCCCTGAAGCATTTCTTCGTCCTTTACCTCTTCTGAGGCTTCTTTAACCGGCTCACCTGCAGTCGCCTCAGCGGCATAAGCTGTAGAAGCTCCGTAAATGCTCTTTGCGGGAAGCGCTACGGAAAAAAGGCATACAAGGAGCGACATTGCTATCGCTATAGCGGGATTAAGCTTTTTGTTTTCGATCATTTTTTTCATTTTCTTTATTTATCTCCAATATATTCTTCCAATGCACCGATAAGAGTCTTCATCTGTTCATCTGTGCCAATGGTTATTCTAAGGCTGTTGTTTATCCTTGCCTTGTCCCAGTATCTTACAAAGATATTCCTGGTCCTTAAGTAGGTGTAAATATCCTTTGCGGGAATAGATTTATGCGAAGCAAAGATAAAGTTTGCCTTTGAATCGGGGAATGTAAATCCGAGTCTTGTAAGTTCCTTCTTAGTCCACTCTCTTGTCTTTACGATCTTCCCGGTAATATCCTTGAAATACGCATCATCAAGTACGGCCAAAGCGCCAAGCTCCTGGGCCGGGCGGTTCATTGTGTACGAGTTGAACGAGAACTTTGCATCGTTTAAATATCCGATAAGTTTTTCGTTTCCGATGCAAAATCCGATTCGCATACCCGCCATTGCTCTTGACTTGGAAAAAGTCTGAACGACAAGGAGGTTATCGTATTTGGTAGTAAGCGGTATAACGCTCTCGCCGCCGAAGTCTATATATGCTTCATCAACTATCACAACAACATCCGGGTTTGCACAGACGATCTCCTCAACCGTAGATACATCCTCAAAAAGCCCCGTGGGCGCATTGGGATTGGGGAAGATAACTCCGCCGTTTTCCTGCTTAAATCCCTCTTTGTCTATAGACCAGTCATCCTTTAAAGGAACGGTCTTGTAGGGAATCCTGTAAAGATCGGCCCAAACGTCATAAAAGGAATAGGTTACGTCGGGAAAAAGTATTGGCTTATCCGAGTTGAAATAAGTAAGAAAAGCCATACTGAGTACATCGTCCGATCCGACTCCCACAAATACATTTTTTGTCGAAACATTGTAGTATTTCGCAAGAGCCTCCGTAATAGACGACGTATCCGGATCCGGGTAAAGCCTGAAGGAATCAAAATCTATCTCCTTTAAGGATTTTTCAACGGCCGGTGCCGGCGGATAAGGGCATTCATTTGTATTAAGCTTTATCACATCCTTTTGCTTAGGCTGTTCACCCGCAACATAAGGAACTACTTTTCTGACATTATTTTCCCAGTTCATCTATCATCCTCCTGCAGCCCTCTGCCTGTTCTTTTTCGCCAAATCCGTCATAAATATCTGCCATATGAGAAAGAGGCTCTATTGTCGAAGAAGAAAGCTTTATAATGGCTTCCGTCTCGTGGACTGCATTGTAAAACCAGATAAGCGCCTCTTCAAGGTCGCCAGTTTCCTCGTACCAAAGACCCATTTCAAGACAACTCTCCGAGCATCCGTCCCCGGCTGCAAGAAGCTTCACGGCATACTTAAAGAATATACCGGCATCCTTTTTTATCCTTGCGGCTCTTACGATAACGCAGCAGATTACCTTATGGAGATCTCTGTCCATGGGCTGCTTTTCAAAATCGATAAAGCAGTCATATATCCTTTCGATATCTTCGTCGGTGCCGGAGATGAAAAGCTCTTTGGCAAACATCTCCCAAAGCCTGGGCGATAGCATCTCTCCCTTTTTAATGCGCCCGGTAAAGATATCGATATCTCTTGATGCGTGGTTTGAAAGGGGCTTGTGCGTAATAACGATCTCGCTGTCAAATACAACAGGATCGAGGCGCACAGTCTCATGTACCGGCTCTATCCATGTAAATGTGCGGACTCTCTTAAAAAGCTTAGGTCTGTACTCTTCGTCAAAATTGTATACGGTACCGTTTTCAAGCTGGTTTCCGTACTTCATCTGAACGATCTCGATCTCGGGGAGCAGATTGTCTTTAAGGATCTTAAAGCGCATTCTGTTTTCTTCATCAAGGACTTCATCGGCGTCCGCGGAATAAATATACTCCATAGTCGCTTTCGAAAAAGCAAAATTCCTGGCGGCGGAGAAATCGCTTATCCATTCAAAATCGTAGATTTTGTCGGTATACCGCGAAGCAATGCTCTTCGTTTCATCGCAAGAGCCCGTATCCACGATGATAAGCTCATCATAAAGGCCCGCCAGGCTGTCTAAGCATCTTGCAAGTACTTTCTCCTCATTTTTGACTATCATGCAAACCGAAATCGTCATCTCAAAATCCTCTTTTAAGCAGACTACCCCACAATCCGTTTCATTTTACCAAAATACTATTCAATTATCAAGGAACATATATAACCGAAACCGCGCACAACCCAACGAAAATATAGGGTATCATGGGCACAGGTTTCTTTAATTTCATATTCCGGGAAATATTCCCGCTAAAAAGATTTTTAACTATAAGCAAAAACAGTACTATGCCAAGATGCAGCGCATAAACCGAAAGCCCACATCCAAAATACGCCAAAAACAAGGCACAGCAGCAAAGCGCGTGACAATCCGCTTTGCCGTATGCCTTTTTCATAAAGACCTCCTGAGCAATAAAATATATTATCAGGCCAAGGAGTAAACTTCCCGACAGTTCCCCCTTTATGAAGATAAAAATGCCGGAAAAGACTATTCCGAGAACCCAGAGCATGTCATAAACCTGTTGCAGAAAAAGGTCCATTAATGCGCCCGCAAAAAGGATTGCCATAAACCCTGCCATAACCGCAATATCCGCCGGCGTTTCTCTGAGCGCGATTGTAATCATATCCCCCATCATCTTAGTCCCGTACATATTTCATTAAGTATTCCGTATTCATCTCCCGATACGGTCACAGAAAGAAGCTTTTCTATGCATTTATCCTGTTTGTATGCCTTTACGGTTATGCCAAAACGCCACTCTCCGTCAGGCAGCCCGTATATGGGGATTACAAAAGGCGCTTTGTCCGTTCGGTTCTTTTTAAGGTTATCTTTGCAATCTATGGTCAGATTGTAGGCAGATAACTGCTCCGGAAATATTACTTCTATTTTCTCCGCATATCCTTTGGTTACTATACTCACATATCCGCTCTCGCCTCTTGCGAATATATCTTTTCCGTCTGTCGCTTTAAGATTTCTTTCTACCTTTGCCGTCATATCAAAAGCGACTTCCCAGACAGCATACAGATTTACAGAGCTTCCGTTTGCCATCTTTCCGGTTCCCAATACGCTCGAAACCTTAGCCCAGCTTTCTTTATCGGAAAATACCACGCCTCCCTGCGGACTTGTTGACCAGCCTTTAAAGATATACCCATCCCTTGTATATCCTATACCGCGAAGAGCTGTCGGAGAGGTGACAGCATCTCCCTCATACACCGTTGCGCCTCCCGCGTAAAAATACTCTCCCGGCATTGATCCTGCGGTTGCTCCGTTTGGATTGTAATTTACCAGGTATCTGTTTGCGCTTACTCCGGTGCAGCTGTGCATGATGGGAGCACCCTGCTCGATACAGTTACTGTATGGGCAGAGATAAAAATAATTTGAACAGCTCGTAGCCGAGGGAAGGAAGCTGATGGTAGAGGCAACACTCTCGCTTAGATATATAAGAAGCGGAATTCCTTCCCCACATACGGCGCAGTGCGCTATCCATCCCGGATTATAATATCCGTGACAGATATTTCTTGTAACTCCCCACTTGTGGAGGCCGTATACTGAAATATCCGTTATATAAGCTCCGTGAATGCACTCAGCCATCGGGTGTTTCAGCTCCCAGTAACCGATGGGTATCATTCCCTTTATAAGGCCGTGGTAATAATGTTCCCCTTCGCTTAAAGGTCGAGGTCCCGTAATTCCATTTATGTACCGCTTGTAGCCCATGTATGCGTAATCATGTTTTTCAAATCCACCGACACCTTTTGAAAAGGTAAACCCTGTTCCGTCGGGAGATATACTAAGATGCGGATTGGAAAAGAATATGCTTTCCTCCGAGGCAAAACTCTTTACCCCCGTAAGTCCAAAGGCCAAAAGAAGTATCCCCACAAGAAGCCCGATTCCGGCCGAAAAAACCTTAATTACATGCAAGAGCGACTCTAATGGACTTAGACTCCATCTTCTCATAGAACTCCTCCACATCCTTCTTTTCAAGATAAATATTGAATCTTACGGATTTTCCGTCGTTTCCCGGTATTATCTCCTCTCCGGAAGCGTCAAAGGCATCTGCCACATAAATATCGCTCCACCTTAGCGTAACTTCACCCTCTTCATCCTCCACATAAATATGGATTTTGTCGCCCTTACCTATTTTTCCTCCGGCGGTCTGATAATAATCCTCCGCCTTAAAACCTATAAGCACAGGATTAGCCAGTTTTCTCTTGTATTCGCTGCTTTCAGCGAGCATACTCTCCGTTAATATGCTGCCCTTGTTTATAACTCCCGTAGCATAAAAGGAAGTCTGATCCGATACGGTGGCAGCTCCTTCGGGCACAATACTTTCGGGAACCGATCGGTACTCAACATTTTTCCCGGGCCCTTCTATATAAAGGTCTCTTCCTTTTTTGATCTCTTCAGCGGCAACAGCCACAAGGCGTTCCGGTTCCTTTTCCAAAAGCTTTTTCTCGGTATAAATAAGCACGCCGTACACTACAGCTGCTGCCACAAACGCTGCGATTATTACTCCGGGAGCCACTCCCTTTACTTTTCTCTTTACCTTTTTTTCTTCGTCTTTCATTTCCCCTCCTGTTATTTAGCCCTGACTACAGTCAGCTTGTTCTTTTTGGCTATCCCGTCCCATTCCTCTTCGGACGAAAAGCCTCCGATTCTCAAAAGATTCTTTTTTATCGGGAAAGATATTTCACTGTATATTCCCGTTTCTTCGACGCATCTTCCGGCCGGATCTTTTATTTCTCCGATCTTACCTTTTCGGGAGGCTCTTTCTCCCGCATCCGTCACGATTATCTCGGTGATCTCCCCGCCTTCTTTGTTATAGATCCTAAAATCAGACAGACAAACCTCTCCGTCTATAAATGAAAGATCCGAGTATCCATCTGTCATTTTCAGGTTTATATTCAAAGTCTTCTTGTATTTTTCATAGCTCCCTAAATGATCGCTTATAACGATCGTATGATCCGTTCCATACCTTTCAAGATCGACTATAGACGCCGCCAGGGAACTTGCCGCAAGAGCATCCTCGAGCCTGTCAGACAGGGATTTATAAGCCCCGATCCTTATTACAAAAATCGGCATCAGCAAAAAGAACGCAATTATAAATATCCCGTATACCGAATCCGCAAACCCCGGGGATTTTCTTAAAATACCTTTCCTGAAAACCTTAGTGAAACTTTTCAAAATTTATCCTTACCCTTCCGCGCACCCTTCCTCAGTACTTCGCCGTCGAGGCCCTTTCCTCGACTACCTCAAAAGGGCCTCCGAGTTTTGAGGTAACTTTTCCGCTTACCTTGACATTTACCAGATTTCCGTATCCGGCCCCGGTAAAAGTAGTACCCGTAAGATCGATTTCAGTAAGTCCCGCCAGCTTTAGTTCCTCCGTCATCTTAAGCCTTTCGTCGTTTGAAAGATAACCTTCCGTCTCGGCAACAAGTATGTAGCGTCTTACGATCTGGCTTATCTCCTCCCTTGTTTTTAAAAGGCCTATGCAATCGTAGAAAGCAAGCATTACCACGGTCATACCGACTATAAAGATAAACAGCGTAACTATATTTGTGACGCTCCCTCTGCTTTTTGAAAGAATCATTTCTTTTCTCATAATCTTACTAAAAACGCTCCGGTAAGTATCTGCTGAGCCTTAACGGACATCGCTCCCGTAATATTCTTAATCAGTTCAGCCAAAGCGTCTTTCATAACAACGCACAAAACAAGAGCAATGATGCACAAACCGATGGTTACAAGGATTCCGTCGATCCCTTCCTCCTTATTTGTTAATACTCTCTTTACTTGTAATAAAAACTTATTCATTTTAAACCTCCGTAATTAACCTATATTTATTGCCGATCTCAGCATATATGAAAGGCAGGCGTATATCGCCACCGCCAGTACGCATACCAGCATTCCCAGCTGATAAAACGTTATTCTTCTGTCAAGTTTGCCCTTCTTTTTCTCTAAAACTATTTTTTCCATATCTTTCATCTGGTCCGATATATCCGTTAAAAGATCCGAAGCCTTTCCCGATTCGGACAACTGTAATACCGTGATGCAGAAAGAATCGATATATCTGTTGTTAAACTTTTTTTGAAAATCCTCCAAAGCCGCAAAGACGTCAGAGTTCATTATTATGTCGCTTCCAAGAGCACAAAAGGCATCTCTTAGTCTTTTTAGCTTTACGCATGTATACATCTCGGAGAGCGCCTCCGATAAATGGACTCCGGCCTTCAGCTCAAGCGAAAGACTGTGATGGACGGTCTGAAGCTCCGGCAGCATCTTGTCGTTATCCTGTTTATTTAGTACGGGCAAAAGTATCCAGGGAAGCGCCCCGGAAAGTATTCCCGCTATGGGAGCTATCAAAAGGCTAAGCTTTGATAAAGCTAAAAAGACAAGCCCAAATAAAAGAATGCTCACGGTAAGCAGCTTTGCCACAGTAATGTTTTTCCCGTAATGGTATGACGCTCCGTTTTTTACCAAAAAGCTTTGAACTCTCGCCGAAAAAGGTCTTTTAGAAACTTTCGTCTTTAACAGCCCGGTAAAATCCCTGACTTTACCGTATACTTTCTTGGGAGGCAGTCTCCCGAAAAGCGACAGGATAAGCCATCCAAACAGCATTGCCGCCACAAGCGGCAGATATTTAATTATCATTCCCCTCATTTTGATCCCCCGTTATTTATAGAGTGAAAAAATTTGATAGATAAAAAGAATAAAGATTACGATCATTCCTGTGATTGACAAATGACCGACAAACGTCCCCAAAAGGACCTGCATTATTCCTCCCCCGATCATCAAGTTAACAACCGCCAAAACTATCACCGACATGGCAAGAAGCAGTATCATATTTATCGCAGCTTCCGTCACCATACCTTTACGGTCCGCAGCCCGGCTTAAATATTCCCGTAGAGACTTACGACTTTCAGTTACCAAAAGATTAAAGTCTCCTCCGTATCTCGCCGTCACGGATATATTTCTAACAAGCAGTTTAAACTGCGGATGTTCGTTTTTTTCAGCCATTGATTCAAGCGCAAGATATGAATCTCCGGTAATCCTGGCTTCCATCTCACACTCTTGCATCACGCTTCTCAGCGGCTCATCCACATATCTGCTTATCTGCGAAAAGATTGATATAAGCTCGCTTCCCGTCAAACTGTAGTTTCCCAGAAAATCAAGAAGCCCCGGCAGCTGTTCTCCCGTCGCTTTCAGATTTTTGCTCTTAAGATACTCCATAAAGACTACACCGGCAAGTGCATATCCGAGAGCCATAAAAAGCCCTGCCTTAAATCCGAAAAGAAAGAGCCCTAATGCATAAAGCGCCGATGTTGCCACAACATTAAAAACTATCAGTTTTCCCGCAGTCAGGTTTTCAAATCTGCGCCGCAGTCCGCTGTACTCGATCTGCCTTTCCACCATCAGATAAAATGTATTTTTCTTTTCAAACTCACCAAGGTTCTTTCTCTGAAGGAGCTTCGTCTCTCTGTCCTTATCTTCGATGGATACTCTCGCTTTCATCAGCATAAGCTTTACGGCCTTAAGTATTTTAAGCCGAAGAAGCAACAGGAAAAAACCGGTAAGCAGAAGCAACGGCAATAGCAGGTACTTAAACAACTCTCTCATATTCAAGTTCCTTTCTTTCCTCATTCCAGCCAAGGCAGGAATAAACCTGATTTACTTTATAATCCTTCATAAAAACAACCAGTTTAAAGCAGTCCATCATCCTCATAAGTTCGTTTCTTGAATATCTGCTTTCGTACATAGCGTAGTCCACAAGTTTATCCGTCGCTCTGTCCGCGCTTGTAGAGTGGATGGTGGCAGCACAGATCTGTCCTGTGCAGGCTGCGTTTAAAAGATACAGCGCCTCTGCTCCCTTTACCTCGCCGATTATGAAATAATCAACATCCATGGTAAGTCCCGCTATGGATATGTTTTTAAGATCGTAATTTACTTTACTGTCCCCTCCCGAAGATAGTGAATGCATAAACATTGTATCGGGATGAAACCTGCTTGTTAACTCATCCGCCTGCTGCGCGATAAGAATAGCAACGTCATCAGGTAAAGTCTCCTTTAGAGCGTTTAAAAGAGTCGTTTTTCCGGATGAATTTCCTCCGCAGATCAGTATCGATCCCTCCCGGAAGCTTGTGACAAGCATTTCAGCTGTATCGCGCGAAAGCATTCCCTCTTCTACAAGCTCCGATATAAGCGGAAAATGTTTGGGAACTTTTCTGATGCAAAGATAAGGTGAATTCATAGAATTGACAAGCGGCATCGAAACCGTAAATCTCAAAATGAAATCCGGATGAGAATCCGCGTCCGTGAATCTTGCGATCGCATTAAGGTTTGAAATATTGGCCTGATTCTTCATAGCCACATATTCGACAAACTGCCTGTACTCTTTTTCATCCTCGAAAGCCACATCCGTATCACAGCGTTTTCCTTTTCGTTTTACGCGGATGCAGTCGTGCCTTATTACCCTGATATCGGATATTTCCGGATCATCAATGAGAACCGATAGTCTGGAGTATCCGAAGACATACTCTTCAAATCGCTTAAGAAGGCTTTCCTTCTCAGTAGGGCCTAAGTGCATATTCTGTTCGATAAAACTCTCGACTTCTTTCAAAAAGTCCTCTCTTGATAAAGAGCCGTTTCTTAGAGCCAGCAGTCTTGTCTGCTTTTGCGCCGTAAAATCCGAGACCAGCTTTTTAAGGCTGTCTTCAGACCCCGGCGTCTTAAACATTTCGTCTTTCAACTTTCTCCTCCCCCAATATGGAATTATAACTTTTGTCCAAAGGCCTTGTTTTCACAAGACGATTGCCAATTTACTACAGCTAAAAAAACAAGTCAATACATTTTTTCAAAATAAAAAATCTTTGTAATTCTTGCATAAAAAAAGCTCTATGGCATTTTGACGAATGCTTTCAGAGCCTTTATTTATCAGTATTTCGCTTAAAAAAAGTTGCACAAAGACGTATTTATGACACGCGTGCTTTGTGAAAAATCACTATGGTCTTTTGGGAGTGCTTTTTTGATCTTTTTTACTGTCAATATCCCCGGGCAGTTTAACGCTGAGCCTTGTTTTTTGACTGATCCAATAGCAGTTTTCAATCTTTGCCGTAACAAGCTCATGTTTGCCGTGATGTCCTTTTTCTACAAGCACATCCACTGCCTCGTCAAGGACGTCCGGAGTTTCTGTAACTATCCCCTTGCTGCGGATATAGAATCTGTCTCCTCCCGCCTCAACAAAACCCTCAACGTAGCATTTAACCCCCGGTTTCATCTCTTTATTAAGTATTGCCATACTACAACCTCTGATTTCAAAAAAGGCGGGAAAATGAATTCCCGCCTTTTAAAACTTATAAAAGAATTACTTCTCAGCAATAGCCTTCTTTAATGCCTCGGTAAGCTGAGGAACGATCTTGTTGAGATCTCCTACGATACCGTAATCTGCTACATCGAAGATAGGAGCATCTTCATCCTTGTTGATAGCAACAATGATATCAGACTCTTCCATACCTGCAACGTGCTGAATAGCACCGGAAATACCGATTGCGAAGTAAAGGTGAGGACGAACGGTCTTACCTGTCTGTCCAACCTGAAGATCCTTGGGCTTCCAGCCTGAATCTACTACTGCACGAGAGCAGGAAACTTCTCCGCCGAGAACCTTTGCAAGATCCT